>DAOVEE010000152.1 GCA_030669135.1 Candidatus Bathyarchaeota archaeon
CGAGGAGTATCTAGGCGATTAGTTTTTACAGTGGATCACGTATTTTGGTGGGTGGGCAGGGGTAGCCAAGCGGACTACGGCGCCAGTCTTGAAAACTGGTTCCCACCCGGGAGCGTGGGTTCGAATCCCACTCCCTGCGCCTAATATTTTATCCAAAAGTTATTCATTATTCGTGTGTTGAGACGTATTTGGTAACGTTTTGCCTCGTAAAACTCGATGGAAGTACCTTCTGAAGTTGAACCAGGACTTTCGTAGATGGTATGAGAACCTCGCGCGGGAGAGCAAAACACCGCAGAGCTGAATGCACGGACACTTTATCGTTTCGGTAGGCTTGTGGATTTAACTCCATCCGAGATAGTAGAGGTCGCTAGGGAGGATCGCCGTGGTTTCGAGAACGTTCTCCTCGACTTTGTCACAAGGCTCAGGGAGGAAGGCAAAGCCTCCAGTTACATCGAGAACTATTTGACGTGTGTGAGAAGCTGGCTACAATTCAACGATATAAACCTCGTAAGAAAAATCAAGATAGGCAACACCAGCCGCACCCCTACCATTGAGGATGAAATGATCCCCCCAAAGGAGTTAAAACAGATACTCAACTATGCCCAGGAGCGAGGACGGTGCTCTATATCATTCATGGGTTTCAGCGGGTTAAGGCCCTAGGCACTGGGAAACAGCACAGGCATCGACGGGCTGGAAATAAGGGATCTGCCTGAAATGGAGATCCAGGGAAACGAGGTAGGTTTCACTAAGATGCCTATGATGGTGGTGGTTCGACCAGAGATAAGTAAAGCTAAACACAGATACTTTACATTCCTGGGTCCTGAGGGCTGTGACTACCTGAAGGCCTACTTGGAGAAGCGTCTAGCTGAGGGTGAAGATTTGAAACCTGGTTCGGCTGTTATTGCTTATAAGAAGGGGTATGGGGATACAGGTTTCAGGGAAACTGATAGATACAACCAGCACATAACAAGGAAAACCTTGACCAAGGAGATACGGGACGCTATGCGTCCCAAGTACGAATGGAGACCATATGTGCTGCGGGCGTATTTTGATACCCAGCTTCTCGTTGCCGAGAATAATGGTAAGATTGCACATGCTTATCGCCAGTTCTTCATGGGTCATAAAGGAGACATCGAGGCAAGATACACAACCAACAAAGGTAGACTTCCTGAGAACGTCATAGAGGACATGAGGGGATCTTATAGGAAGAGCCTTGAGTACCTGGAAACTCGCAAGACTCAGATAGCCGAAGACAAGCTTCGTGATGCGATGCGTCGTCAGCTACTCTTGGTGGCTGGGTTCTCAGGAGAAGAGATCGATGAACTAGACACTGACATGAGTGACGAGGAGTTCCAGGAAAGGGTTCGAAGGAAGCTACTTGGACCGATGAATAATGGAAACAGTCAGAAGGTAGTCAACATGGATGAATTAGCCGGGTTCCTTGAACAGGGATGGAACTTTGTAGCCACAATAAAAAACGATAAAGCCATTGTAAAACTCCCCTAATCCATTCCTCATTGTTACATGGAACAAGGAACCATCGGCTAGCCTCTCCAGTGCTGGTACCACCGGGCCCAGCTCCGCTTCTGCCACTCCGGGCGATCAGTCGGGTACAGCTCAGGATACCTGTAGTCAAGCGCCTCCTCCTCCGAGGCCCCCTCCTCGATGAGCCCCCTCATGATCCACCGCACCTCCTTCATCCACCTGAGCTGCCTCTCCACCTCCTCCATATCGCATAGGGGCCCATGGCCGGGCACGATCTTCTCCACGTCCAATCCCAGTATCCTCTGGAACGCCTCGATCCAAGCATCCGGGTCCGCAGTCGGGTCCCCTGCCCACGGGAACCGGCCAACGAAGAGGAGGTCACCAGCGAAGAGCGTCTTGTCCTCCGGCACGTATACGACGCTGCTGCAGTCAGTGTGGCCGCCCATATGGATGAACTCGACGCCGTCCGTCTCCCAACTCTCGGTGAAAGTCGTCGTCGGCACCACGATCCTTAGCCCCTCGAACAGCCACCAACGCTCAGGGGCGTCCCGCCTATACGTCTCAAGCATCTTCTCGAACTTTCCGGGAGCCCACTCGTTCTCCAGGCTCTTCTCCATTTTCTCCCAGAGCCGCCGATGGCTGACGATCTCCAGGTCCTCGAACACCATGTTCCCGAAGACGTGGTCGCCGTGGACGTGGGTCAGTAGGAGGTGGCTGAGCGGCTTGTCCGTGACCTTGGTTATCGCCTCCCTGAACCTCCTGGCGCTGCCCGGGTACTGGGCGTCCACCACCAGCACCCTGTCGTCGAGAACGACGATCCCCACGTTTCCGCCGGTCTCGCCGTCCCAGTTAGCGTACACCCTGTCAGAAACCTTGCTAAGCTTCATACCAGAATCAAGGAATAGGGGATCATACGGCTTAAAAGAATTGGCGGAGGCTACGAGACGTAGAAGTCTCCCTCGGCGGAGGCGTACTGCTCCTCAACCATGGCCCTCAGCCCCTCCAGCAGGTCTGGGTGGAGCTGCGCCACGTCAAGCAGGCTAAGTATGCCTATCAGCTTCATGACTCCGTCATTCCGCTCCATCACCGGCAGCTTCTTGATCTTCTGGGTCAGCATAAGCTCGACGGCTTTCTCCAGCGGCTCCTCGGGGCCGACGACTATCACAGGCTCAGACATGACGTCGCACACCGGCGTCCCGGCGGGGTCTAACCCGCTGCATACTATCCTCTGGACGATATCCCTCTCCGTTATGATCCCCTTGAGGCCGTCGTCAGCTACAACCAGCAGGCTGCTTATCCCGAACTTGGTCATCCTCCTCGCGGCGTTCCTGACCGACTGCATGTAGTCGATCGTCACCACCTGTGGGGTCATCACTTCTTGGACTGTCAATACCAAACCTAATCATGGTCACCGTCGACGCGACGCCTAAAGCTATTATGGAGCGTTAATAAATGACAGAAAAGCAGTCTAGTGCTTGGTTTTCAGCACCCTCATACCTTTCGGCAGCTTCTCGGAGGCGTACCGCAGTATGAGAGCAGGCGACTCCTCCCTCCACCGGAGCAGGTACGTCCTCACCTCCTCGGGGTGCCTCTTAGAGGCCTCTTTAAGCATCCAGCCCACGCCCTTCTGGACCATGTCGTCGCCGTCCGTCATCAACCTGTCAGCCACCCTGAACACGTCGCCGAGCATCTCGCCTCTTCGAGCCAATGGGATCAGGCTCACGGCTGCGGCTCTCCGCCGCCACCTATTGTCTGCCCCAGTCCACTCCAGAAGCCTCTCCACCATGCCCGGATCCTTCTTCACCGCCTCGGCGATTATCTTTGTGCAAAGGTGGTCCGTGGTGGCCCAGTTGGTGAGGTACTCCACCCAGCCGTCGAAGACCGGGAAATGGCTTGACTCAAGCCGCCTGCTGAACCTCTCAAGCATCCTGAGGGCAACGGAGCTGTAGCTGAGGTTCCTGCGGCTCATCAGCTCCCCGATGAGGCTCATCGCTTTTTCGAGATCCCCCTTCACCTCGGGGTAGTACTTCCTCGCTATGTCTTTGGACTGCTGGCTGGTCAAGCCGTGGGTCTCTATGGGCTCACGGAAATATCTTCTCAGCTGTGTCTCCCTCTCAGGGTCACTGGCCTCCCTGATCTCAGCCATTATCCTCTCGGCGAGGTCACTCAAACGCCTCACCTATGGGGACCGTGGTCAGCTGCATCGCCGAGTTCTTCTTGGAGATCACCACGGTCTTGACCCATGCGGGGTCCTCCTCCGGGTGGTCCAGCCTATAATGGGCGCCCCTGCTCTCACGCCTCATCATGGCGGCCCTGACTATCATCTCAGCCGCGTCCAGCGCCATGGAGACCTCTAAAGCGGATATCATCTGCCTCCCGGGGAGGGCCATGAGTCTCCGCGTCGAGTCTCTGAGCTCCTGTATCTTCTCGAAGGCCTCGACGAGCATCTGGCTGTCCCTGATCACCCCCGCCTTCTCCCACATGGTCTCCCTGAGCACACACATTATGAATCTTGATGTGTAGCCGGTCTCCCGTTTCGCGAGGCCCTCGTAGCTCCGTATATCTTCTTCGACCAGTTCCTCGACTTCCTTGTGGCTCACCTTCTCGGCGTACTCGGTCGCCCTAGCCGCGGCCCTTGCCCCGAAGACGGTAACGTCCGTGAGGGCGTTGCCGCCGTGCCTGTTAGCGCCGTGCACCCCGCCCACGACCTCGCCTGCGGCGAAGAGCCCCTTCACGTCCGTCTCGCCCCACGTGTTGGCCACCACGCCTCCCATGGTGAAGTGTGTGAGGGGCGCCACCCTGAAGGGCCGCTCATGTGCCTGCAGCCTGTTCACGAAGAACTCGTAGCTGCCCATGCCGAAGGAGTCCCCTGGCTTGCTCCTCCTGACCACCTCACGGCCGTCCACGAGGACCGCGCCCTCAACTCCTCCACCCTTCGCTATCTCCAGCATCATCGCCCTCGAAAGGAGGTCCCGGCTCCTCGCGATATACGGCCGCTCGGTGACGTTGTGCTTCTCTGGGATGTCCTCGCCGAGCACGTTCATGATCTTGCCTTCCTCGATGATGGGGCCGTCCACGAGGAGCGGCGGCGCCCCGGGCTCAGCGAGGGCGAGGGG
>DAOVEE010000273.1 GCA_030669135.1 Candidatus Bathyarchaeota archaeon
CACCGTCCACGCAGCGGTGAAGAAGATGAACAAGTTCGACATAGGCAGCGTCATCGTCACCGCCAGCGGACGCCCCGTCGGCATAATAACCGACACCAGCATCCTGCGACGCATCGTCGGGCCCCGCATGGACCCAGCCACAATCTGGGCCAAAGACATCATGACGAGCCCCCTCATCACCATAGACCCCAACGCTGACCTCACCGAGGCAGCCAAGATCATGGCAAAAAACAACATCAACAGGCTCCCCGTCATGGAAGGCGGCAAACTCGTCGGCCTCATCAGCAGCACAGACATAGTCAAGGCAAACCCCACCCAGCTCAGCATCCTCGAAGAGCTGCTAAGGGTGAGCTGATGCACCTCATGGAGACAATACGCGGCAGAAGAAGCATACGCAGCTACAAGCCCGACCCCATACCCAAGGAGAAGCTCGAATACGTCCTCGAGGCCGCCCGCCTCGCCCCCAGCTGGAAAAACCAGCAGTGCTGGCGTTTCATCGTAGTAACAGACGAAACCAAACGCAGAGCCATCACCAACCGGGACTGGACGGCCGACGCCCCCGTCATCATCGTCGGCTGCGCCCACCCCGAGCTGAGCGGCGGCAACGCGGGCCAGCCCTACTACATGCTCGACATGGGCATCGCCATGGAGCACATGGTCCTCGCCGCCGCCGAGCAGGGACTGGGCACCTGCTGGATAGGAGGACAGTTCGACGAGGCAACCGTCAAGGCGGAGCTCGGCGTCCCGGACGAAGTACGCGTCGTCGCCCTCCTACCCATAGGGTACCCCTCCGAGGCCCCGGGCCCCAAGGACAGGAAACCCATGGACGAGATCGTCAGCCACGAGAAGTGGTAGACCCCCTCTTTTCGTTAAACCCCTTTATGGTCCATCTTCTCGCTCAGCGAGTCCTTCCTGCGTCTCTGCTCAAGCCTCTGCCGGCTCTCCCTCAGCACCCTCTCCCTCGCCTTGACCCACTCGATCAGCCGGTTCACCTCGTCGAGGTCTACCGGTTCCTCCGTCTCCGTGAGATGCTTCATCCTCATCAGGACCACGCAGTTGCTATGACCCTCTCTCCCACACGGGTCAACTGTTACATCCATAAAAAGGAAAGAGGTTCAACAAGGATATATCATTAACTAGGATGTTCAAAGGTTTTATCCCGCCGCCCCCACAGAGAAGCCTGAAAAGACATGAAGGACCCCTGGGAGAGAGACGCGGCTCACCCCGCAGATTACCACAGCGTCGAGTGCAGGCGCGGCCGCGAGTTCATAGTAAGGATGACCACAGGCGCAGACGTCTACACTCGACGCTGTGGTAATCTGCGGGGTGAGCCAAGGACAAGGACATCAGGTTCGGCAAGATCCACGCCGCCTTCATGGGCGGCTTCAGCCCCGCCAAGATGTACATGTGGTGCCCCGACCCCCACGACCCGAGCAACTGGCACAACGAGTCAGCAGCCAGCTTCGAGAACCTGTCCATGCTAATCAGCATGAGCGGCATGATCCACACCAGGCTCGTCAACGGCGAACCCGAGCCGTTCCCAGCCATCCACTACGTCATCGGAGGAGCCTGGGACGTCCCCACGGTGGGCGGCCACCTCGCCGAGGGAACCACCGTCAAGGGAGTCGTCGAGGTCTTCGTCACAGAGATCCTGGGCATAGAGGAGCTGCTGCCCAGCGGCTACGACCCTGAGACAGACGCCGCCCCCGAGGAGTGGTACAAGGAAGTCGAGTAACCTCCCCCCTTTTTCAGCGAACCATCTCTAAGCAGGTGTACTCAAGCCCTAGGTTTTTCCGACGGCCCTGAGACCCATAATATAGTTAGCGTGTATCGCCTTTGCTGCCTCGACTATGTTAGCCTGCTCCTCCTCGGGGAGCATATCCCAGATATTGGGGCCCAGCTCCAAACCCACATGCGTGGGCACGTTCACGTTCACCTCCTCAGGCAGGCCCGGCAGCTTCAGAGGTTGAGCCACGCTGTAGACCTCC
>DAOVEE010000117.1 GCA_030669135.1 Candidatus Bathyarchaeota archaeon
CGAGTACCTCACCGACCTAGAACATGTGGTCAGCGACGAGGGGTACGGCAAGCCCGAACACGTGGACACGGAGAAGCGTATAGTTGTTGTCACGGCCCCCGGCCCCGGCAGCGGTAAGATGAGCTTCGCCATGAGCCAGGTTTACCAAGACCGCAAGATAGGAGTAATGAGCGGCTTCGCCAAGTTCGAGACCTTCCCCATATGGAACCTCCCGTTGGGGCACCCCGTGAACATAGCCTACGAGGCTGCCACCGCCGACCTCGGGGACTACAACTGCGTGGACCCTTTGCACCTCGAGGCGTACGGCGTGGAGGCTACCAATTACAACCGGGACGTCGAGAACTTCGTCATAATGCTGAAGATCATAGAGAAGATGACTGGGCCAGGCGACCCCATGGCCGAGATCAGGAGCCCCACGGACATGGGCGTCAACATGGCCAAACAGGGCATCGTGGATGATCAGGTCGTCAGGCAGGCGAGCAGGGAGGAGATAGTGCGCCGCTACTACCAGTACCAACGGGAGTTCGTGGAGGGCCACACCACCTACGATACATTGGAGAGGATGGACGTGGTCATGGGTAAGGTGGACGTGAAGCCCAGCGACCGAGCCGTGGCGACGGCCGCCAACGAAGCGTGGGAGCTGGCGAGGGAGGACCCGTCTAAGGGCTTCAACGGCCTCTACAGCGGCTCAGCCATAGAGCTGTATATGAACAGCGGCAATGTGATCATAACTGGGAAGCGTTCGCCTCTGCTGCACCCCGAGTCGGCGGCCCTGCTCAACGCCGTGAAGATGCTGGCGGGCATCCCCGACGAGATAAACGTCCTCTCCCCCGTGATCATCGAGGCCCTCAACAGCCTGAAGGAGAGCATGGGGCTCAGCGACGGGTTACTCGACGTGAAGGAGGTCCTAGACGCTCTATCAGTGAGTTCTGTCTTTAACCCGAACGCCGCCGAGTGCCTCAGCGTCCTCCCCCTACTCAAGGGATGTGAGATGCACTCGACCCACCTCATGGACTCTGGGTGCGAGAGACCGCTGAAGCAGCTGGGCTTCAACATCACCACCGACGCCAAGCTCCACATCCAGAACAATAGATGAATTTTACTTCATAATTAGAACGCCTCGTCTCTGCTCTGATGTAAACAGATTCTGAAAGTAATAACCGACAAAATCTAATGATCGTACGGCTCTCCACTTAATTTTACGGCTGCGAATGGTTTATACGGAACCACTGTGAGACTCACAGTATTATCGGCAGGTCACTGAAGTGACGAAATATATTTTTATAACGGGCGGCGTCCTGAGCGGCCTCGGGAAGGGACTGGTCACCTGCAGCGTCGGTAAGATGCTTGAGGTACGCGGATTCAAGGTGACGGCTGTGAAGTGCGACCCCTACTTCAACGTCGACGCGGGCACCATGAACCCCTACATCCACGGCGAGGTCTTCGTCCTCGAAGACGGCTACGAGGCCGACATGGACCTCGGCACCTATGAGCGGTTCTTGAACGGCGAGTTCAGCGGGCTCAACAACATCACCAGCGGCCAGGTCTACCAGGAGGTCATCAGGCGGGAGAGGAAGGGCGGGTACCTCGGCCGATGCGTCCAGATCATACCCCACGTCACCGACGAGATCAAGCGCAGGATCAGGCTCGTGGCGGGGAAGAGCAAGGCAGACATAGTCCTCATAGAGTGCGGCGGCACCGTGGGCGACATCGAGGGGCTGCCTTTCCTTGAGGCGTTCAGGCAGATGAGGAACGAGGAGAAGAAGGGAGACACGCTGCTCGTCCACGTGACCCTCGTACCCGTGCTCGAAGCCGTGGGCGAGCCCAAGACGAAGCCCACGCAGCACAGCGTCAAAGAGCTCAGGGCCATCGGCCTCAACCCCGACATCATCGTCGCCAGGGTAGAGACGGGTCGCCTGGAGCCTAAACACCGGAAGAAGATCTCCCTCTACTGCAGCGTCGAGGAGAGAGCCGTCTTCAGCAGCATCAACGTGCCCACGCTCTACGAGCTCCCGCTGGAGCTTGAGGGGCAGGGGATGGGCGACGTGGTCTGCGAGTACCTCGGCCTGGAGAGCTGCGCGCCCGACTGGGCCGAGTGGAACGTCATGGTGGACAGGTACCGGACGCCCATAGACGTCGTCAAGATAGCGATGTGCGGCAAGTACGCCGAGCTGGCCGACTGCTACGTCAGCGTCAACGAGGCCCTCCGCCACGCCGCGGCCAAGTCTGGCTGCAAGGTACAGATCGACTGGATAGAGACCGAGGTATTTGAGGACGACCTCAAACACGTGAAGATCCTAGAGGACTACGACGGCGTCCTCGTCCCCGGCGGCTTCGGGCAGCGCGGCGCAGAGGGCAAGATAATAGCCATCAACTACTGCAGGACCCACGACAAGCCGTTCCTCGGGATCTGCTACGGCTTCCAACTGGCAACGGTTGAGTATGCCCGCTACGTGGTGGGCCTCGAAGGGGCGGCGAGCACAGAGTGCGTCCCGGAGACCCCGCACCCGGTGATCGACTTGCTGCCCGAGCAGAAGGAGATCAGCGAGCTCGGCGGAACCATGAGGCTGGGGGCGAACCCTGTGATCCTAGAGGAGGGAAGCCTGCCTCACAGGCTCTACGGCTCGACGGAGATCATGGAGCGGCACAGGCACAGGTGGGAGGTGAACCCGGAGTACTGGGACAGGCTGGAGAAGGGTGGCGCGGCGTACCCCGGCTGGAGCAAGGAGAAGAAGCTAAAGGAGGTGATGTGGCTCCCGGACCACTACTTCTTCCTAGGCACCCAGTACCACCCCGAGTTCAAGAGCCGCCCATGGAAGCCGAGCCCACCGTACTATGGGCTGGTGAAGGCGGCCTACGACAAGAAAAAGGGTAAACCAGAACCCGAGTTCTAGTTTTTCAAGTAAAATTATTTCTCGTAGACGACTCTGCCGTCCACGATGGTCGTCAATACCTGGATGTCCTTGATCTCGTCTTGAGGCACCGTCAGTATGTCCCTGTCCAACACGATGAGGTCGGCTAGCTTCCCCGGCTCGACGCTACCCAGCCTGTCCTCCTCCTTGCTGAGGTAGGCCCCGTTCCACGTGTAGACACGTATCGCGTCCATGACGCCGATGGCCTCCTCGGGGCCGACCACCTTGCCGCTGCTCGTCTTACGGGTCACGGCCTCGTAGATCTGGACGAAGGGGCTGTAGTAGGTGACGGGGCAGTCGCTGTTGCCGCCGGCTATAATCCCTATCTCCTTCATCGTCTTATGCGGGTGGAGCCACCTGCTACGCTCAGGGCCGAAGTTCTCGGCGTACTGGTCCCCCAGCCCATACATGTAGCCGACGCTGCTGCTGGGCGTGACTCCCAGCTCCTTGATGCGCCTCAGCTGCTTCGGCGTACACAGGCTGTTGTGCTCTATCCTGTGCCTCATGTCTGGCTTCGGGTTCCGTTTCTGGGCCTCCTCGATGGCGTCCAGCGCCATGTCGACCCCCCTGTCGCCGATGCTGTGGATGCTGACGCGTAGCCCCGCGTCGTGGGCCTTGACGACGAGGCGCTTCATCTCCTCGGGGTCCGTCATCCACATGCCGAGACCCTTGGTGCCCCTGTGCTGGGGCTCGTATACGCAGCACGTGCCGCCGGCGCCGCTGCCGTCCCCCATGATCTTCACGGACATGACCCTGAGCCACGCGTCTCCGAAGCCGCTCTCGACGCCAGCGAGCTCGAGGGCGTCCAGCACGCCCCCCGGCACGTCCGAGTTGACGCTCACCATGAGGTTCATCCTGACCTGCCTGACTCCGTCGTCCAGCAGCTGCTTGTACGCCCTTATCTCGCTCTTGCGGCCGCTGGCGTTGTGGGTGGACGTCACGCCCCACGCGCTGAACTGGTCCACCACCTTCCTGAAGCTCTCCTTCAGCTCAGCCACCGTGTACTCCAGTATGTGCTCCCTTATGAGGCCCACAGCGTTCTCGTAGAGGAGCCCCGTGTGCAGCCCGTCCTCGTTCCTCTCCAGCTCACCGCCCGGAGGGTCTGGGGTGTCCTTGGTGACCCCCGCCACCTCGAACGCCAAGCTGTTCATGAGTGCCTGGTGGCCCGTGTCGGCGACGATGAAAACAGGGTTGTCCGGGACCGCCTCGTCCAGCTCCCACCGTGTGATGTGCCTCTTCTCCTCCAGCTTGCTGTCGTTGAAGTTGGCTCCCATGACCCACTTGCCGGGGCCAATTTTCTCCGCCTTCGCCTTCAGCATCCCGAGTATCTCATGGATGTTCCTCACGGGCGGGGCCCTGCAGTCCACCTCCATGAACCTGGACGCGATTCCCCCTGGGTGTGTGTGGCTGTCGATGATTCCGGGCATGGCGGTCTTTCCCTTGAGGTCGATGACCCTGGTGGACTCACCGGCCAGCGCCATGACTTCATCGGTTCCGCCCACTGCTACGAACCTGCCGTCCCTGATGGCCACGGCCTCCACTATCGAGTCCCTGTCGTCGACGGTAACGATCTTACCGTCGAAAAGCACGGTATCAGCACATAGACCCAACATTGATCACGTAGAATACACCGTGTTAATGAAATAAAAAACCAGTCAAAGAACAGGCATAGTAACCACATGAACCTACCGAGTGCCATGATCTCCCGGGGAGCTGAAACAACTAATCACAGATGAGGGGGTGGAATGATTAGGTGGGGGCTGAATGCTGGTTGAGCAAGTCACCTAACTTCCACGTTGTACCCTCTTGAACCCCATTAAAAGCGTAATTGGTGACCGGCTCACCACAAACAACCTGTCTGTACCGGCTCCATCCAAAACCCGTGGATTGTATGTAATCAAGTTACACAAAAAAGGAGCTAAAGCTCCACCACGCCGACGTTGTCCTTCACGGTGATCTTGGTCCCGTAGGGCTCCGAGAGCTTCTTTATGACACCCAGTATCTTGGCGCCATGCTTCTCGTCCGCGAGGACCGGTCTGCCCCTCCGGCTCCTAGGCTTGTCCTGGCCCAGCTCTATCGGGTAGAGCTTCAGCTCCCTCAGCCTGTCACCCTCATACTCCATCCGCGGGGTGACGCTGATCCAGTACTTCTCGTCATCAGTGAACCACTTATGCACCTGGCGACCGGGCCTGGGCGGCGCCTTCTGTCTGGCGTCGAAAGCCTGGCTCACCTTGCCACTGTACGGGTCCAGCTTGTACCTCTCATAGAAGTCGGCCGGCATCTTGAACACCGTCTCGTTCTGGAAGATGAAGTTACCCAGGCTGTAAAAGATGGGTTTACCGTCCCTGATCTCTATGCCCCTCATGGCGTGGTGGCCATGGCCTATGAAGCAGTGGCACCCAGCGTCTATGGCGGCCCTGGCGAACTCCTCCATGAACTCAGCGGGCCTCTCCGTGTCGTTGGGCATACCCTCGTGGGCGTGGAGGCTGAACAGCACCCAGTCCGCCTGCCTGGCGGCGTCCCTGACGGCCTCCAGGTTCCCCTCCATGTCCCCCTTGTGGGGCCTCGTGTGGAGCCCCACGTCGTCGCCCGCGACGAACTTGTTATTGAGGAAGTGGTAGCTTTCCTCCTCCTGATGGACTTCAGGCATGTTGAGCTCGCCGTATACCTCTTTGAGCTTCTCGATGGTCTCAGGCTTCGCCTCGAACCATTTCTCGTGGCGCAGCGGGTTAAGCCCGGGCCTCCCCTTCATGTCACGCCTGGAGTCCCCCGCCCTCCCGAAGCTGGCGAAGCTGCTGCAGGCTGATAGCAACGCGACCCTTCCTTTGCCCGTGTCCATGTACCCAGGCTCCCGCGCCTCCGCCAAGCTCCTCCCGGTGCCTGCGTGGGGGAGGCCCGCCTGCTCCAGGTAGTGGAGCGTGCTGAAGAGGCCGCCATACATGTAGTCGAGGCTGTGGTTGTTGGCGGTGCTGAACATGTTGA
>DAOVEE010000121.1 GCA_030669135.1 Candidatus Bathyarchaeota archaeon
AATTTGTAAGTGCATATATAATGATAGTAAGAAAGAAAATCCCTCTCTTAAAGATGTTATACGTCGAATGAGAAATGGGGTGTCTCATGGACGTATAAAATATGATATACCAGAGCAACCTAATAACATGTCAATCAAAGAGCTATTAGAAAAAACAATGTTTACTATTGAAGATATAAATGAAACGCGTAAAAATGATACTTTTTCCATTGAGATTTCAGCATTAGCTTTATGGAGTTTAAACGTAGATTTTTTCAATAAGATAGGGCTGTATGAAAAAAACAACCTCTAATATTCTAAGCTAATTTATATTCATAAATCCAATTGAAGGATTAGACATAATAATCTTGTTTATCCGTATTTTGGAGATTTTAATACTTTACATGTTAAGTGATGCAGTTGATACCTCTGGACAGCGGTGAAAACATTAAGAATTACTATACATAATATGGATAGAATATAATTTTACTTTCACACGATACAAGGTTTAAATCGAGTCTTCTCGTATATTCAAGCTCTAGGCGTGCTCCACGTGTAGCTTTTCTTAATTTTCCTTCATTTAAGGTGTTTGTCGATATAGTCGAATATCTCGTCCAGCCTCTGACGGTCCGCGTACATGGTGTCTCTAGCGGTTTTGATCAGCAGCCCCGTTCTAGCCAAGTCATCGATACACTTGGTGACGGTTCTACCGTTTTTCTTGATCTTGTTCTGGATCCAGCGCCTCATCTGGTCTATGGGGAGGTGGTATGAGCCAAATGCTCCGGCGTTCACCAGACGGTTGAGTATGTCCGCTTTGATTTGTTCGTCGGTTAGATCCCGCTTGACCACAAATAGTTCACTAACTAAACCGTGTTGGGTAAACTATTTATACTTTGCTTGGTATGGATCGTTGGAGACGGAGCCTAGGCCCATGTACCGAGAAAACAGAGAATCAGCGATCCTCACCCTGTTCGGGTCAAGCCCCAATACCAGGATACTCGACCTATTCCTGGATAACCCGTTGTTCGAGTTCACGAGGAACGAGATCATTAAGGCTCTGGGCATGGCTAAGAGCACCCTGTACAGCACCCTACCCGGGATAGAGGAAGCCGGGGTAATCGTGGAGACCAGGCAGATCGGTAAAGCCTCCCTGTACCGTCTCAACAGCGAGTCCCCGGTGGTCCAGGACCTCAGGGGCCTGATAAGAAGATACGCCAAGGCCAATGCGCAAAAAGAGGCGGCGATCGACTCGACGGTGTTTGAGGAAGAGAAGCGCAGAGCCCTACCAGCCTGATTCTTGAACTCTCCCAGACGACAAGGGGTCTTATCTAGTGACGATTGCTCCACGTGGAGCATTCACGGCGCTAAACAGAGGGCGAGTCCCCAAACTATATATACCGGGGTATACACTGAAAAATTGCAGCAAGGCGAAGGTGTCAGCCCCATGTGGGTAGCCGTATCCGCAAGGACCGGTACGACGCCTTGCCTGCACCTTTCTCATTAACAAGTGGAGCGAGAGGGATTTGAACCCTCCCCAGAAGCGTGTCAAACTCCCGCTCTCCCAGGCTAAGCTATCGCTCCGAATTGAGATACTTTAATCTTCATTTAAATCATCTTCATAGATGCTGCATGTGGAGCACTCCCTAATTTTTAGAGGTCTTGAAGAATCGATAAGGCTTCGACGTAGCCTCTATTTTCTTGAAAAAATTTGTTAGAGGTTAAACCATTACCCCATGTTCCACGTGGAACGCTCGGTTTTCACCATGTTTGATTTCCAGCCGGGGAACCTGTAGCCTGGCCTGTAGACGGATATATGAGTCCAGCCCAGGAACTCCTCGTGCTTCCATTCCAGGCCCCGCACCTCTAGTATGCCTTGAAGGCGTCCTCTCTTCCCTCGAAGAGCCGTTCATCGTGGAGCATTAGATGCCAGCCGTTATCATCAGGATCGGGGTTTGTTGTTTGTTCAGGTGTCCATCCCGAAGCCGAGCCGAGATCGACAGCAAGAAGCTGGTGGACCTCGTGGTCGGGTTCGGCAAGAAAGAACGGGAAGCCTAATCCTTCTCGCTTCCTTCGATTGAAGCGACCTCCACGAGCTCCGCCTCGGCCACCGTTATCACCTGCATCAGCCGCCGCTCGTCCCCTCCCAGGAAGTAAGCCTCCAGAGCCTCCCTCTGCGCGTTCACACGCCCGTATCCGTGGAGCTGAAGTATTATCTGAGCCTTCTCCAGCTGCCTGTGCAGCACATCCTCCACCACGGCGATCCACGGGCTGATCCTCCATGAGGACTCGGCCTCGAAGAGGTTCAGCTCCTCGGGGAACGCGTTAAGGTTGAGCATGACGTCACCCATGGTCGTGAATATGTACAGGTTCCCGTCCTCCACCGAGAAATGCTTACCCAGCCGTCAACACCTCCAACAACCCTAAACTTGGACTCAGTGCCCAGAGCAGAAGGGACTTGAGCGCCAGCAGCCTGTCCGCGAACGGCAGCACGATCAGGCAGACACACGCCGCTGAGAGCAGCCTACGCACGGGCACCTTGACGAGGTAAGCCACCTCGTCCACGGGTCTCGCCGTCTTCCTCGCCTCTCTCCGAAGGCTTCTGAACCACCGTATCAGGGACTTGAACTTGACGCCTATGACGGAGTCGGTGATGTTCCCAGTCTTCAGGGTCCTTATCCACGTCCCCTCGTCCCCCTCGAAGAGGCCCTTGATCGCCGCGTACGCCTGGTACGGCGTGACTATGTAGCTGAGGGCGATGAACGAGAAGACGCCCCCATAGTCCTCGGCGAGGTCCCCCTCCATGAAGACGCCCGCCAGCCCCATCAACGGGATCGCGAGGAAGTTGCTTACCACGAGGCCCCAGCCGAGGACGGGCGTCCAGAACGGAAGCCGTCTCCGCGTCGCCTCGGACACTATCCAGCAGACGGTGCCCACGATGAAGAACGCCGACTGGAGGTAGTAGGGGGCAAAGTACAGGAACTCCAGCTTCTCGTTCAACGTGAGGTTCTTCGACCTGATCACCCTCCAGAAGTATCTCCGCACGGCGTAGGTGTGGCCCTCAGCCCACCTCATCCTCTGCCTGATGAGCCGCCTCACCGTGTTGGGTATCTCCGCCGGAGCCTGTATAAACGGCGTGTAGACCACTCTGTACCCCTCCAGGTAGAGCCTGATGGTGAGCTCCCAGTCCTCCGTGATGCTGGTGGTCCACCCCAGCAGCCTGAGGAGCTCCGCACTAAGCATGAACACGCTGCCGCTGATCATCTTCATGGCGCCCAGAGCCTCCTCGGCCACCCTCTCCACCATGTAGCTGCCGCTGAACTCGGCCCTCACGCCCTTGGTGAGCCAGTTCTCGTTCTTGTTCAGGTGGTGCAGCTGGTACCCCTGGACCGCGGCGACCGGCTTCCCCTCTCCGCGCCTCGCCTCGAACTCGGCAAGGAACTTCCTAATTATGTCCGGCGGCGGCACGAAGTCGGCGTCGAACACCACGACGTACTCGGCGTCCGGATGCATGTACCTTAGTGCCTGCTGGAGGGCGCCGCCCTTGTAGCCCGTCCGGTCTCTCCTGTGGATGAACTTGATTATGGGCCTTGAGACCCTCCAGCCGGGGTCACGGAGAAGCTTAACCGTGCCGTCCCGCGAGTCGTCCGCGACCAGCACCTCGTAGTTCGAGTAGTCGAGGTCGATGCACGCGTCGATTATCCTCCTCGCCACGTTCACCTCGTTGTAGAATGGCAGGTGGATGGACACGAACGGCTCATACAGCGCCTCGTACACCGGGGCCTCGTACGCCTCGTCGCCTCCGTTGGCCTCGTTGAGAAGCCTGAGGGCTATCAGCGTGGAGGCGTAGTACTTGAGGGCGTAGATGAAGTACAGTCCACCAAAAGCCAGCGCTATGTACGACGCGCCCACTCCGATAGAGAACTCCACCCCCTTCACCTTTCCGATCTGGGCTACCGGGGCACATCATCCTTCAATGTATTCTGAAAGATACTCCATAGTTATTTTCTTTATATAAAAATATATCTAACATTCTCCCCGTTTCTGAGAACATCACCTCCACGTAAGACATAGAAGCCCTTTTAGCTGGGCGAATACTCCCATAGATGAATCAGAAAAACACATTCATTGGTGCAGCCACCACATGTCCGCTGAAGAGAAAACACTTGACGAACTCGAGGCACAAGCCGCGGAACTGAGAAAGACCAGAAACCAGCTCTTCGACCAGATCAAGAAACAACGCGATGAACGCGACAGGCTCAACGAGTCTGCCAGGAAGCTGAGGGACGAAGCCAAGAGGCACCGCGAGGAGCGCGACAGGATCAACGCCCGAGTCCAGGAGATCAAGAAGCGTCTCGGCCCCCTCTTCGAGGAGCTCGACGAGAAGAAGGAGAAACTGTCCAAGGCTGAGAGGCGCCTAGAGGACGAGTACAGGTCGCGCCCCGATAAGAACAGGGTTGAGCGGGACCTCAACCGGATAGAGTGGGAGGTCATGACGACGCCCACCAAGGAGATTCTGGACAGGGAGGACGAGCTCATCCAGAGGGCGTCGCGGCTCAGGCAGACCCTGATCGAGTACAAGAAGCTGGACAAGCAGAAGGATCAGAGGATCGACATCCTCGCAGACAAGAAGGCCACAGAGATCGAGATACGGGCCATAAGGGACGAGATGGGGAAGCTCAGCGATGAGAGCCAGGGCCACCACGAGAAGATGATCATATTCTACGAGCAGGCGGACGCCGAGAAGAAGAAGGCGGACGAGGCACACAGGCGGTACGTGGAGAAGATTAGGGAGGTCGAGGCCGTCAAGGAGGAGATCAACGCCGTCATGCCCCAGATCAACGCCCTGAGGGACGGGCAGAGGCTCGCCGACGTCAAGGTAGCCGAGAGGAGGAAGATGTCCACTCAGCAGCGCATGGAGGCCATGCGGCAGGAGGCCCTCAAGAAGATGGAGAACGGCGGCAAGCTCACCTTCGAGGACCTGCGCCTCATCTACGGCGACGAGGACGACGAATCCGAGGTGCTGGACGGCTCCTAGGCTTTATCTACGCAGCGCCCAATATTCCCTCGATACGGTTTTGACCGGGAAAAGATGCTGGGACGTCATGGTCGACGCCATGGAGAAGGAGGGCGTCAGGCACGTCTTCGGGCTACCAGGGCACCCAGGGGCCCTGTACGACTCGCTCTACGACAGCGGCATAGAGCCTGTGCTCGTCCGGCACGAGGCCTCAGGCGCCTTCATGGCGTTCGCTTACAGCAAGCTTACCCGCGAGCCGGGGGTCTGCTTCAGCAGCCCGGGGCCGGGCGTCGCCAACCTCGTCAGCGGCGTCCTGGAGGCGTGGTCCGGCTGCCAGCCCATGATCGCGCTCGGCGGGTCGGCCGACACCCTGTCTATGGGGATGGGCGCCTTCCAGGAGACGCCTCAGATGGAGATGATGAGGCCCATCACCAAGTGGAGCTACATGGTCCCCCACCCGGACAAGGCGGCGTGGGCCATGAACAGGGCGTTCAGCCTGTCCTGCAACGGGAGGCCGGGCCCGGTTTACATCGACGTGCCATTCAACGTGGGTATGGCCGAGACCGAGGAGACGAGGTACACACATTCTACACGCCCCGTCAGGGTAAGGCCTGACTTGGAGGCCGTCAAGACGGCGGCGGACATGCTCCTCGTCTCGGAGCGGCCTGTGATCGTCGCCGGCGGAGGCGCTCATCTCAGCGGCGCCGGGCCTACGCTGGTGTCCCTCGCCGAGATGCTGGGGGTACCCGTGTTGACCACGCCCAGCGGCCGCGGATGCATCCCCGAGGCTCACCCCCTCGCCGTGGGCCTCGTGGGGCTCTACAGGACGAAGGTGGGTAAGCGGCTGTTCCAGGAGGCC
>DAOVEE010000036.1 GCA_030669135.1 Candidatus Bathyarchaeota archaeon
TCGGGTTCTTCGAGTTTTATCTCCCAGCGGCTGTTCCTGCCGTTCCTTATCCAGGTGCCGCCCAACCCTCTCATCGTATCGTTGATGGGCCCCCACATGTCCCCTAGGAACTTCTTTGGACTCACCATCGCGGTTCCCTCGCTCTGCTCGACGTCTACGAGCGCAAGGTCAACGCCAGTGGCTTCTAACCTAGCTCTAAAATCAACCTCCTGGGGAGGCCATACTTCGCCCTCGGCTTCCACCTCTTCAGCGTGCACCACGACAGGCGCCTTCTTCCCGACGGATATCACTATCCCTATCTTTGAGCCGCAGTCGGGGCACGTGATCCACGTGACATTGTTTTTCTTTGCGCTCATGTCTGTATTGTCTATTGTTGGGTGATTAAAAAAATGCGCGTCTGTGGTTAACTTTATAGCCGGGTGAGTGTCATGGGTGATATTTCGTCGGTGTAAAGTATGCAGACGGTCCGAGAGATATTCAGCTTCATGAAGGGTAACGTCCTCGTGATGACGGTCTGCGAGTGCGTCTGGAGGGCGAGCATCGACATCATATGGCCTTTCCTGCCCCTCTACGTCCTCCACCTCGGCGGGAGCTATGAGACCATCGGACTCATCATGGCGGGGGGGAACTTGGCCAGCATGATACTGTACCCCCTAGGGGGGTACATAGCGGACTACCAGGGCCGCATCAAGCTCATCGCCTACATGACTTTCATATACGGGGCCTCTTTCCTAATCCCTGCTTTCACCAACTCTTGGCAGTGGCTCGCGGTGGGCATGTTCGTGCAGAGCCTGGTCACCTTCTACTTCCCGGCCCGTCAGGCGTTGATTGCCGACAGCATCCCGCCGGAAAAGAGGGGGATAGGTTTCGCCGCGACCGTAGCCATACCCAGCGCCTTTGGCATAGCCGCACCCGTCATCGGGGGATGGTTAATATATAACATCGGCATCAGCCGGGCGATGCATGGACTCTATTTCATGGGGTTCTGGATAGCCTCCGTCATTGCGTTGTTCAGGTTGAGGTACTTGAAGGAGACGGTGGAGAACCCCAAGAGGCTTGACCTTAGCCTCTCAACGCTTCCCGGATTGTTGATGGAGGCCTACCGAAGCGTGTTCAGCGTCATGAAGGAGGCTCCAAGGCGGCTTTACATGCTGTCGCTGCTGGTATCCTCTAGCGTGCTGTTCGCGTCCATAGCCAGCTCCTTCTGGGTGGTGAGGGCCACCGAGATCATCGGGCTCAGCGTGCAGCAGTGGGGTAACGTCATGCTCGTCTCCGGCGTCGTGAGCGTCGTACTCGGCATCCCTGCCGGCAGCATAGTAGACAGGTATAGCAAGAAGATGATAGTGGGCATATGCATGATCTTGGGCTCGGCTCAGTGCTACCTCTATCTCAGATGCGAGACGTATCTGCACGTCGTCCTCCTCGCCGTCGTCACCACGCTCACCAACGCCTTCATGAACCCAAGCTTCCAGAGCCTCTTCGCTGACATGACTCCCCGTGAGAAACGTGGCAGAGTGCTAGCTTCCATAGGAGGCGGCGGGATATGGCTGATGAGAGGCGCCTGGGGAAGCGGCGTGCTAGGGAAGACGATGCAGACCCTGGGCATGTTACTGAGCGGCTACATATACAGGTATAACCCATCCTATCCTTGGCCCTGCTGGTGATAGGAGTACTCTTCATTCTACTGGTAGATGAGCCCAAAGTGGCCGAGATATGATTTAAGCGACGTTATTGGCTCGGTGATTCATTGAGCGGCGTTTATAGATAGATTACGATAAAGACTATTATAGCCACAGACACCACATTTCACCGGTGTTGTGGCCCTATTGAGCACACAGACGACCGAGTATAAATGCCCTTACTGTGACCGTAAATCGGCCAGCCCCGGCGGAGTACGTTTTCACGTGAAGCTCACGCACCCAGAGCGGCTGGAAGAGTTCAACGAGAAATACTACCCCGAGATGGAGGCAAAGTTCAAGGCGTCCTTCCAGGAATAAGAAGACCAACTACTCAGTCCACCCTTTTCTTTGAAGCATTGAACATGAGGCCCTTGTATACCTTCCTAGGATAGGTGGATGGATGTCTGGGTAAAGGCGAACCTTATAAAACCTCGAAAGGTATTGCCTTGTTTGATTGTATGAAGATAACTAACCGTGTTTACCTCGTGGGAGGAGACGACTTCGGCTACTCGGCGCCGGGAGACTGCAACGTCTACCTCATAGACGGGGGAACCGACCTAGCCCTCGTTGACACGGGAGGAGGGAACGGAGAGAAGGACATCATTTCGAACGTTAAGAAAATGGGATTCGACCCTAAGACGATCACAACGGCCTTCAACACTCACTGCCACTTCGACCACGTGGGAGGAAACCACGAGATCAAGAAGATGACGGGCTGCAGAATCGTGGCGCACGAGGCTGACAGAGAAAGCATCGAGGAACGCGGAGAACTAATGCTCTACGACATGGCCCTGGAGCGTGGCCTAGAGTTCCAAGCCTCCAAGGTGGACGCGGAGCTAAGAGATGGGGACACCTATCAAGTCGGCGACGTGACGCTGGAGGTGATCCACACGCCCGGCCACACCCCTGGCTGCATGTGCCTCCTCATGGAGGAGGACAGGCGTAAGAGCATCTTCTGCGGCGACACCGCCGGGGCCAACGGCAGGCTGGGCTTCATCAACGGCCCCGGGTTCAGCCTCGAAGCCTGGAAGGCTTCCATAAAGAGGCTCATCTCATACGAGCCGGACAGGCTCTACCCCGGGCACAACACTTTCCTCATGGACTACACCACCGATCACCTGAAGGTCTACGACCAGAAGATGAACGCGGCGTGGACGACGATAGTGACAAGCGTAGGCTAGAGCAGTGGAGCACCCCCAGAGACAGATAGTGCTGGAGAACCCCTCGCTCAGAGAGGCGGGGAAGGCCGTGAAGACAGGCATCTCCAGGCACAGGACCGTCATAATCGCTGGGATGTGCCGCGTCGACTACGAGGGCAGGGCGAGCAGCAAGCTGGAGCCCGGTGAACGCGTGGTCCTATTCAAGCCCGACGGCTCCGCCCTCGTCCACAGGCCCAAAGACTATTCCCCCGTCAACTGGCAGCCCGCCGGCTCCCTCTTCCGGACGAGGGTGAACGAGGACGGCCTAATCGTCCGGGTTTACAGGCGCAAGGAGCATGAAACCATGGAGGTCACGTTCACGGATGTGGCGTTGGTCGCGGTCCTCGATCTCGTTGACGCCGGGGAGTTCAGCCTATACGCCTCGGAGAAGGACATGCAGGAGGCCATACTCTACAGGCCCGAGCTGCTGGAGGAGGGGTTCAGACCCATCGCCAAGGAGATGCCTGTGGACCCGGGTTTCATCGACATCATAGGGGTCGACAAGGAGAACAGGCTCACCGTCGTGGAGATAAAACGCGTGAAAGCCGGCAAGGACGCGGTGAACCAGCTCAAGAAGTATATGGACGTAATTGACATGGACGAGGGCAGGCCGGTGAGGGCGATACTGGTGGCCCCGGAGCTCGCCAAGGGAGCCGAGAGGCTGCTGAAGAGCTACGGGTACGAGTACAGGCAGCTGTCGCCGCAGACGTGCTCAGAGGCGTTGAAGGAGAAGAAAGGCAGGCCTCTGACCGCCTTCTTCCAGTGAAAAAGTCACTCTATGATGTCTAGGTCCTTGCCTATCGTCTCCATCTTCTCGATGACGGAGTCCAGCTGCTCCGTCGTGAGCTTGGCGTGCATCTGGACCCTGATCCTGGCCAGGTCACGAGCCACCATCGGGAACACTATGGGAACCACGAAGACCCCGTCCTCATAGAGCCTGTCGGCTAGGGCCTTGGCTTTGTGGCTCTCCCCCACGATTATAGGTATGATTGGGGTCTGGCTGTTACCTGTGTTGAAGCCCAGCTCTTGGGCCGCCTTCTTGAAGTAGTTAGTGTTTCTCCAGAGGTTCTTGACTTGCTGGGGCTCGGTCTCCAGCACGTCGATGGCTGCGATGGTGGCCGCCGCCACGGCGGGCGGGTGGCTGCTGCTGAGAAGCCATGTACGGCTCTTGTTCCACGCGAACTTGACCAGGGCGTCGCTGCCGGAGATGTGGCCGCCTATGGTGCCGTACGCCTTGCTGAATGTGCCCATCTCGACGTGGACCTCTTTATGGGTCAGGCCGAAGTGGCTTACGATGCCTCTGCCGCCGTCGCCGAGGACGCCTTCACCGTGGGCGTCGTCCACGTAGATCATGGCTCCGTGCTCCGCGCCTAGCTTGGCCACCTCGTCCAGGGGGGCCATGTCTCCGTCCATGCTGAACACGCCGTCGGTAATGACGAGTATACGCCTGTACTCTGGGCTGTGCTTCTCGGCTTCGTCTAGGACCTCGGCCAGGTGCTCGGTGTCGTTGTGCCTGTAGACTGCGCGGTCGGCCCTGGAGAGCCTGACGCCGTCGATGATGCTGCCGTGGTTAAGCTCGTCGCTGACTATGATGTCCTCTTTTCCGACGAGCTGCGGGATCAGGCCGCTGTTGGCCATGAAGCCGGTTGGGTACGTTAGGGACGCCTCGGCCTTCTTGAATTTGGCGAGCCGCCTCTCCAGCTCCATGTGCAGGTCCATGGTGCCCGAGATGGCTCTAACCGCCCCTGAGCCCACGCCGTACTTCTCCACGGCGTCGATGGCCGCCTGCTTCAGCTTGGGGTGGGTCGTCAGCCCCAGATAGTTGTTAGAGCACAGTATGATGACCTCTCGGCCGTCGACTACGCTCACGGGCTCGCTGGGTCCCTGAACCTCTTTGAGCCTCCAGTCGAGGGCCTTCTCCACCAGTTCTTTGTACTCTTTCCCGAGAAATGCTGTTGGGTCTCTCATCTTAGAACCTTCAATGAGACGAACGCTGATTACCCTTTAACGGTTTTCGATCAAACCCTCTTTTGTCTCAGATATATGAGACAATAACCTGTTACGTTTGCCATTCAACAAGCTAAAGGGAAGGAAATAAGTACTCAGTGGCTGATTTTCTTTGAGTACTCAATGGGAGACAAAGGTAGCCGAGTTTTAATCACTGGCGCTCTCGGTCAGATAGGCTCAGAGTTGACACCCAGGCTTCGTGAGTTGTTCGGGAAGGAGAACGTCGTCGCCACAGACATCAGGCAACCCGCTGTGGATCAGGACGGACCCTTTGAGACCCTCGACGTCCTCAATGAGGGCGACATGCGGCGTCTGATCAAGGAACACGACATCGACACCGTGTACCATCTAGCCGCGGTTCTGTCTGCCACAGGGGAGCAGAAACCGGACTTGGCGTGGAATATCAACATAGAGGGGCTCATGAACGTGCTTAACGCGGCTAAGGACATGAAACTCAGGGTGTTTCACCCGAGCTCCATCGCTGCCTTCGGGCCCGAGACCCCGAGGGTTTTGACGCCGCAGGAGACCGTCATGAAGCCGAGGACGATGTACGGGATCACCAAGGTGGTGGGCGAGCTGCTGGGGAGCTACTACTTCGAGAAGCACGGCGTCGACGTCAGGGGCGCCAGACTCCCGGGGATCATAAGCAACGTGGCGCCCCCGGGCGGGGGAACGACGGACTACGCCGTGGAGATCTTCTATGAGGCTATCAAACACCAGAGGTATACTTGCTTCCTCAGGGAGGACACCGTGCTGCCGATGATGTACATGCCAGACTGTCTTAAGGCGTTCGTAGCCCTCATGGACGCTCCTCTGTCCAGCCTTAAACATCATGGCGATTATAACCTTGCGGCGCTTAGCTTCAACCCCCGGGAGCTCGCGGCCGAGATCAAGAGGCACATCCCTGAGTTTGAGATAGAGTATAAGCCTGATTACAGGCAAGCCATAGCGGACTCGTGGCCCAAGAGTATCGACGACTTGGCCTCAAGGGAGCAGTGGAGGTGGAACCCTGACTACGATCTGCCGGCGATGGTTGAGGACATGATCAAGGTCCTTGGTGCAAGGCATAAAAAAGGCGGACTCTAGACCCAAAATCGGCATTTCGTCTCAGATTTATGGGACGAAGCCCCTGTTTTTGTGGCCCCAACCCCATGCGATGGCTCAATTAATAGTGGATACGCGTTTTGTCCGTGAGTAAGAGAGATCTTTTGTTAATTTACTTAGGGGTATTGAGTAAGATCTTCTTCGAAACATGGGTTAGATGAGTGGCTTTACTTTCTTGACCTCTGGGTTGACTAGGTTGGGCGGCTCCTCGCCTCTCATCACCGCGGCGCAGTTGGTCGCGGCTATCACGGCCATCTTCGTCCGGGTCTCGACGCTGGCGCTGGCGATGTGGGGCGTGACTATTATGTTATCGAGCTCCAGCAGCGGGCTGTCCGGGTCGGTGGGCTCCTTCTCGTGTACGTCCAGCGCCGCGCCTGCGATCCAGCCCTCCTTGAGCGCCTTATAGAGGGCCTCCTCGTCTATCACTGGGCCGCGGGAGGTGTTCACGAGATAGGCCGTAGGCTTCATCATGCGGAGCTGCTCCTCGCCGATCATGTGATGGGTTTCGGGTGTCAGGGGGACGTGCGTCGACACGAAGTCGGAGTTCTCTAGCACATCCTCCAGCGTCCTGCACTCCAGGTTGAGCTCCCTCTCTTTCTCGAGGTTCCTCACGCAGTCGTAGTAGATGACGCCCATGTTGAAGCCCCTGGCCCTAGGCACCATGGCTAAACCTATCCTGCCCATTCCCACGATGCCCAGGGTCTTACCGTGGACGTCTCCACCTGTGAACATCTTTGGGCCCCACGCGTGTATCCATTTCCCGTCTCTGATGTACTTGTCTGCCTCGGCTATCCGTCTGGATATCGCCATCATGAGGGCGAAGGCGTAGTCCGCCGTAGTGTCTGTTAGGACTCCCGGGGTGTTGGTGACCCTGATGCCTCGCTTGGTGGCCTCGTCCACGTCGATGTTGTTGTACCCCACGGCGTAGTTGCTCACGACTTTGAGGGTATCTGCCTGATCCATTAGCTCTGCGTCTATTCTGTCGGTCAGGAGAGGAATTAATCCGTCAATTCCCCTAGCCTTTTTGAGTAAAAGATCTCTGGGAATGGGGTTGTTTTCTCCTTCAAAGATCTCTACGTCTGCGACTTCTTCGACTATTTTAATCGCTTCTGAAAAAAGCTGGCGTGTGACATATATCTTGGGCTTTGCCAAAACCATCACTACCCGTCATATTTATCCGAGAATGTAATATGGTTTTCCGAAAACAATGTATTTTCTCCTCAAGACCACAAAATTAATATTCAGGATAATCCTGAATATTTAATAATATGGGAAATATAGTTAAAAGCACAGAAAAACACGGTCTCACAGCCCAAAACCTGGACGAACTGTTCGATGGCCCCCTAAAACCAATGAACAGCGACAACGCGAGACTAGTCTACAAGCTATTCTTCGAAGCCAAAGACCAAGGATTAACCACCTTAGACATACAGCACCTACTAAAAGACTACGATCGAAAATACAGCAAGAAGGACCTCCACAACTGGCTCAACGACCTAATGGACGCAGAGCTCATCACCAAGGAAAGCGAAAGAAGAAAACCCACAATAGTCGCGTATAATGGCCGATATACCTACGATATATGGCGCCTAACGCCCCAAGGATACCAAATTGGGCGAAAAATCGAGAGATTTCTAGGCAAATACCCTAACCTAAATGAACAGAAAACCATCGAGAAAACACATATCCCAGACCTCAAGGAGCTGAAAACCGGAGACTTGAGAGAAATAGAGACTCTATACATCAACTCCGTTATACTGCTGGCCCTACAGAAAACGAGAGGAAAGTCTGACCTGAAGGAGATATCAGGGAACACGATCCTCCAACCCAGGCCTCTCCGCAGTTTTCTGGAGGCCCACATGAGATCCATGTCACCCCCCCTATACCAAATGAAAGAGAAAACCATCGGCATCGGAGGGAGAATCCTGCAGAAACTAGGATTGTCATCCGTGAACTTTGACGTGTCCCTGAGTCCGGAGGGTAAGAAAATATCTGAGAGCCTCCTAAAGACGTGAAGCCTATGTCTGGAGACCAAGAAAACGCTGGACACACTTCGTGTCCATAATCTTGAAGGTACTTTATCTATAAGGCGTAAAACAAGCGATTTGAGAAATGATGTAAAAATGTTAATTTACTGCCCCTATGTGACACAACTTTTAACGTTTTCACCCGATCCACCCTTCGACATATAAAAACCAAAAAAAAGGTTGGACATAATCCCTATCCATGTTAAAAAACGCCGTTTTTGGGCGTTTTTTTGGTTTTTAGGGGGGGCCTCAGCAACGCTATATTAGAGGCAGGGGGCTGCATGAACCAACGGGTATGTGGGTGAGAGGTGAAATTTCTGGTCAAATAGACTAGTCTACGTGTCATTAGAATGTCCGGACAAATGAAAACCCAAAGGAATTAAAGAGCCCAAGGAGGGGGCGCAGCGTAACAATGCCAGTCGGGCCGAATGACTAATTCATTGTTCTTTTCTTGCATGATGAAGAAAGGATATAAAGCTACACACACTCTGAACGACTTCCTATTTGTTGAGACCAAAAGAAATCATGGAAATCCTCAAGAGACCTTGATTCAGTAGTTAATCCTCTCAATAGATATTTTCTCGTCAAATACCCTAACCTTTTTACGAAAAAAATTGTTGAAAAAAATAGGTGTTCTCGGAGACAGCGATGATGAAACCAGAGTCCCTCTCGTTGGACACTGGGGTGGATAGAACTTTATATCCTGTTGTGAACGTCCTTTCTCTTCTAAGGGATCATATTCGAATCGTGTTCCTAACCAAAACATAACTTTGTCCTTTGGCTGAGATCAACCATTCCTGATGAAACAATGGAAACAGAGCCTACCTGTGTAAAGACTATACGCTTCAGGCTCAACCGGGTCTTTCTTATCTCCCTCAACGTGAGTAAGTCTCGTAGACTTAACACATGTCCGTTTCAATCAACCTTAAATTGAGTATGTCATCCGCTCTATTCGAAATTCCAGATGAATGTCGTGAACTGGGACATCCAACTATGGTGGCGTCTTTGATACGCTCTGACCCCTCCAGAAAAGGGCTTTTGTCTCGTATCTCTGGGACAAAAACCGTGTTTCTGTGTAGATGATCAAGTGTTCCAGACGCTCGACACATGAATCTATAAAAAACCAGTGTTTTGCGAACATTTTTCGCAGAAAACCCCTAGGGTAAATGAACGGAAAATGTTCGTGGCGAGACTTTAAATCTTGAGGACGGCGCCTTTGTCGGCGCTCGTGACCAGTTTCGCGTACCGTGCGAGGTAGCCGGTCGTCACGTTCGGCGGTCTAGGCTTCCATCCAGCTTTCCTCTTCGCCATCTCCTCGTCGGAGATCAGTAGGTCCAGCTTCCTCCCCGGGACGTCTATGGCGATCTTGTCGCCGTCCCGTACCAAGGCAATGGGCCCGCCGACTGCCGCCTCCGGCGCTATGTGGCCTATGCAGGGGCCGCGGCTCGCGCCGCTGAACCTGCCGTCCGTGAGGATGGCGACCCTGTCGAGGCCGTATCCCACGACGGCGCTGGTGGCTGCCAGCATCTCCCTCATGCCGGGGCCTCCCTTGGGTCCCTCGTAGCGGATGACTATGATATCGCCGTTCTCGATCTTACCGCCGTGGATGGCCTCCAGCGAGTCCTCTTCCCGGTCGAAGCACTTCGCCGTGCCTGTGAACTCCCACATGGCGGGGTCGATGGCAGCCATCTTGGCGACGCCGCCACACGGGGCGAGGTTGCCCTTTATTATGGCGATGCCGCCGGTCTCGTGGACCGGGTTGTCCAGCGGCCTAATCACCTCGTCGTCGCGTAAGTCTACCCCATTCAGGTTCTCCTTCAACGTCTTCCCGGTGGCGGTGATCACGCCTGTGTCCAGCCTGTTCTCCAGCCTCTTCATCACCGCGGGGATGCCTCCCGCGTTGTGAAGATCCACGATCTTGTAGGGTCCGGCTGGGGCCATGTTGCAGAGGTGGGGCGTCTCTTTGCTTATCTCGTCGAAGAGCTCGAGGGGCAGGTCGATGCCGCATTCCTCCGCCACCGCCTTTATGTGGAGCACCGTGTTGGTGCTGCCGCCCAACGCCATGTCTACCGCTATGGCGTTCCTGAACGCGATCTCCGACATGATCTTTCTCGGAGTAAGCCCCTTCTCGAGGAGCTCCATTATCTTCTTTCCCGCCTCCTGGGCCAGCCTCGCCCGCTCCATGCCTGTGCTCTTGGCGCTGGCCATGTAGGGCAGGGTCATGCCGATGGACTCGATGATGCACTGCATGGTGTTGGCGGTGAACATGCCGCCGCAGGCCCCGGGGCCGCAGCAGATGTCCTCCAGATAAAGCGCCTCCTCCTCGCTCAGCTTGCCGCTGACCATGAGGCTCGCCGCCTCGAAGAGCTCCTGGACGGTGATCTTCTTGTCCTTGTACCGCCCCCAGGTCGGGCAGCCCGGCTCCATGGGGCCGCCGAGGACGAATATGGTGGGTATGTTGATCCTCGCCGCGGCCATGAGCATCCCGGGATCGATCTTGTCGCACGTCGTGACGCAGATCATGGCGTCGAAGCCGTGGCTCTCAACCATTATCTCGACGCTGTCGGCGATGACCTCCCGGCTCGGCAGGCTCATCTTCATCCCCTGGTGCCCCATAGCGATGCCGTCGCAGACCGCGATGGTGTTGAACTCCCTCGGCACTCCCCCCGCGGCGGCGACGCCGAGCTTGATATGCTCGACGAGCTTGTCAAGATGCACGTGGCCCGGGTTGATCTCGGTGAAGCTGTTGGCTATCGCGATCAACGGCTTCTTCAGGTCCTCGTTCGACACCCCCGTACCCTTCAGGAGTGAACGGTGGCTCATACGGTCGGGGCCGTCATACACCTTGCTTGACCTGTGGCGTGGATTAACACTCATACGGTGGAAGCCGCTTCCACGCCATATAATACTTACTTGGCGCAGAAAACTGGGAACCGTGTAAATTTTCAGGTGTTCATTATGACTCCGGTTAAAACTCACAAAATATAATACGTGTTTTTATACCATGATGAAAAACTGATTTGAAGTTGTTAAAACTGGATAGCTGTTCATTATATATTATCAAAAAATTGCATTAAAACCTGAAAAACATCTATAAAACGTCTTTAACCCTTACCAAAATTTATCTTTGATTGCATTTCCAATGGTGAACGTGTCCATAGTTGTTATATTTATGCTAATGATCAATCAATCTCGTTTTATCAATGAACAGAGACTGTGAGGGTATGCTGGATGAGCTCCCTATGAAGAGTTATCATAGAGCCGCAGAGGTCTTCAGACCCCTGACGCACCACGCGGCGATAGGCTCCATACTGAACGGCTTGACGGATTCCAAGGTATTCGCGGATAACCCAGATGAGCCGAGGTGCGTCTTGACTTGGACGAAGTCCAGAATATTTCTATCAGGAGAGCTGGGTGATGAAGACGAGCAGCGCAGAGCAGCGGAGATCATAGGCAACAAAGTAAAACTCGACAGCATAAACCGTGGAGCGAAACATTTCATCGTCTACGTCGACCCGGAGATACGCCTATTAGATTTTTTTGAGCTGCTGGAGAGCGTGAATGTACACCTAAACACAAGGAACTACTATGAGCTGGATGCGAGGACGCGTGAATGGGGTGAACCCCTTCGAGATGGGCTCAGACTAGAAGTCATCGACAGACAGTTCCTGGACGGCTCCTACGGGAACCTCGATCAAGTCAAGGAGGAGATGCGCTCCGAGAGGAGTTCAGTGGAGGACTTCCTCGAAAAAAGCGTGGGCGTCTGCGGCTTAATCGGAGACGAGATAGTGGCGTGGTGCATGTCAGAGTATAACCACGGCAGCAGGTACGCGATAGGGATAGCGACCGTCGAAAAGCATAGACAAAGGGGGCTGGCCACGGCCACAGCCGACGCCCTCATGAGGCGCTGCCTTGACCACGGGTTCAGCCGGGTGGGCTGGCACTGTTGGCAGAGAAACGAGCCCTCCAACAGGACCGCCCATAAGCTGGGCTTAAAGTTCGTAGAGAGCTACCCTGTCTACGTCCTAGAGGTAGAGAATTAGCTGTTTTCTTCAAGACGCCCCGAGCGCCTGCTCCGCGTGTACCAGTTTCTCATTTGCATGGGCTATCCTTTTTATCCTAGTTTTTCTTCTCTTCTCCTCGTCTCTCAGCCTTCTCCGCTAGTTTTCAATCATCTTATTCACGGACTCCGGGGCGGGCCCACCGATGACCCTCCTCCTCTGGACGTTGAGCACCGGGTCAACGGCTGAGCGCAGCTCCTGCTCTGGAACCTTGAGCGCTTCTCCGACCACCTTCTCCGAGGCTTTCTCGATCATCTCCACCGTGATCTCTTCGACTTT
>DAOVEE010000124.1 GCA_030669135.1 Candidatus Bathyarchaeota archaeon
CTCGTCGGCGTTCACCCCCTTCATGACTACCATGTTGAGCTTCACGGGGTGGAGGCCGCAGTCCAGGGCTGCCTCGACTCCCCTCCTGACGAGGTCTTCGTCCGAGCACCCCGTTATCTTCTTGAAGCCCTCTGGGTTGAGGGTGTGGAAGCTGACGTTCACTCGTCTGAGCCCCGCCTCCTTGAGGCTGCACGCCTTCTCTTCTAGGAGGCTGGCGTTGGTGGTCATGGAGACCTCCTCGACGTGTGGGGATATGCGTCGCACTACCTCGACCACGTCATCTCTGAGCAGGGGCTCGCCGCCCGTGAGCTTTACCTTGGTGATCCCGAGCTCGGCTGCGACGCTTACGGCGGCCTCGATCTCGTTCGCCGTGAGCTCATCGCCGGGGTTGTGTTCTCCTTCTTGGTGGCAGAAGAAGCAGTTGAAGTTGCAGCGCTGGGTGAGGCTTATTCTCAGGCTGTTGATGGGTCTGCCGTAGGGGTCGACGAGGTTCTGGTTCAAACGTCTATTCGCCTCTATTTCCTCCTACGTGGGCGCTGAAAACTGTTATGCATGGACGACCATATCGCCTCTTTCCGGGCGATGGTTTTATTTACCCATAAAACCGTTATGCACCGATAAACATGTCGAATAGCCGTAACATGATGATCGTCGCAGCCATATTGATAGTCATTATAGCGGCGGGGGCCTACATGCTCGCTACGAGGCCAGCCGAGGAGCCTGTGATCCTCAAGGTCTTCCACGCCGGCAGCCTTACGGTCCCGTTGGAGGAGATTGAGGCACGTTTCGAGTCGGACCACCCCAACGTGGACGTTCAGCTGGAGCCCGCCGGCAGCGTCCAGTGCGTCCAGAAGGTCACAGAGCTTGGGGAACAGGCGGACGTGGTCGCGTCGGCCGACTACAGCCTCATACCCGGTATGATGGTTCCAGTGCACGCGGATTGGTACATCATCTTCGCACGGAACGAGATGACGATCGCCTACGCCGAGTCCAGCAGATACGCCGACGAGATCGACGAGGACAACTGGTACGAGATCCTCGCTCGACCGGACGTTAAATGGGGGTTCAGCAACCCAAACTTGGATCCATGCGGGTACAGGACTCCAATGGTGATACAGCTTTCGGAACTGCACTACGGTGAGGACAATATATTCGAGACGCTTGTGCAGGGTAACTCCGCCATCACTGTCACGGAAACTGGTGGAGTCTACATGATCGACAGCGCTATGGAGGACTTAGCGCCAAACACTGATAAGATCAGCATCAGGGACAAGTCGGTGGAACTCGTCAGCATGGTGCAGTCAGGGGGACTCGACTACGCCTTCGAGTACAGCAGCGTCGCCAAGCAGCACGACTTAGAGTATCTGGCCCTCCCTGCAGAGATCGATCTCAGCGACATCTCTTACACGGACACATATAAGCTGGTTAAGGTGGAGAAGACAAGCGGGACCAGCACCGGGAAGCCCATCGTCTACGGGGTCACGATACCCAGCGACGCCCCCAACCCCGGCTTGGCCGCGGAGTTCATCGAGTACATGATCGACGAGCCGGGCCAGCAGACGTTCACAGACCTAGGTCAGCCACCGATCAGCCCCGGGCTAGCTAGCGACATGGACCTCGTGCCCGAAATCTTGAAACCTTATCTCAGCGAACAAGGTTAGCATGAAGATGAAGTCTCGCCGCTACCCCTTATCCATTCTTTTTAGTGTTGTAGGCTCGTTTACGATCATATTCACTGTCTTCACTCTCCTCAATATGGTTGCCAGGCAGGTTATCTGGGACCCGTCTGGGCTGGTGGACGCCGCAACCGATGGCTACGTCCTCAGATCTATATGGTTGACGCTGTACGCGTCTTTTCTAGCCACTTTCATAGCGGTGGTCTTCGGGACACCTCTTGCGTATGTGCTAGCGCGGCACGACTTCAAAGGCAAGAGCGTCGTCGAGGCCGTTATCGATCTTCCTGTCATTATTCCGCACAGCGTCGCCGGGATAGCTCTCTACACTCTGCTGATGAGCCGCAGTCCTGTCGGCGGCGTCTTCGCGAGCATTGGCGTTGTCTTCGAGGATCACCTGCCCGGCATAGTAGCCGCCATGTTCTTCGTGAGCGCCAGCCTCTACATCAACGCGGCGAGGGATGGCTTCCAAAGCGTGGATTACAGGTTGGAGTGGGTTGCCCGGACGTTGGGCGCAAGCCAGAGCAGGGCCTTCACTAGGGTAACCCTGCCTTTAGCCGTTCGGCATCTCCTCTCCGGGGCGATTATGAGCTGGGCGAGAGGCATAAGCGAGTTCGGCGCAGTCGTCATGATCGCCTTCTACCCCATGATCGCTCCCATCCTCATCTACTACAGGTTCACGACGACGGGCCTCAGGGGAAGCCAGCCCATAGCGGTGATGCTCATCGTCATCTGCCTGACCGTCTTCCTGTCGCTCAGAGTCCTCAGCAAGAGGTGGGAACGCGGATGATACGCTTCGAGAACGTCAGCAACGACTGGGGCGATTTCAAGCTCAAGGACGTGGGCTTCCACGTCGGGGAGGGCGAGTACTTCGTCGTGTTGGGTCCCACCGGGGCAGGGAAGACTCTGTTGCTGGAGACCATTGCAGGCTTCTATACGCCGAGAAGCGGAAGGATACTGCTCCGAGGAGAGGACGCAGAGACGCTTCTCCCCGAGCAGAGGGGCGTAGGCTTCGTCTATCAGGACTACAGCCTTTTCCCGCACATGACTGTGGAGGAGAACGTTAGATTCGGCCTCGAGATGCGGAAGGTCTCAGCCGAGGAGATGGAGCGACGTGTGGATGATGTTCTGATGCTTCTGAGAATAGAGAAGCTGCGGGATCGTTACCCTAAGACATTATCAGGCGGTGAGCAGCAGCGTGCCGCCATAGCCCGTGCGCTGGTCATCGAGCCGGATATCCTGCTGCTCGACGAGCCGCTCAGCGCGCTGGACACCCGTACCCGAGAGGCTTTGAGGGACGAGCTTAGACGAATCCACCGGGCCAGAGGCACGACCACGGTTCACGTGACCCATGACCAGACCGAGGCGCTGTTTCTCGCGGATAGGGTGGCGGTGATCATAGACGGGGAGTTGGTTCAGGTTGATACCCCTGACCGGGTGTTCAACAAGCCGGGTTCGGTGAAGGTCGCCGAGTTCGTGGGCGTCGAGAACGTGCTGGAAGGCGTTGTCACCGGGTACAGCAGGGGGGTGGCATCCATCGAATGCGGCTTCGAGGTTAAAGCAGTCTCCGAGATAAGAGAGGGGCCGGTGTACGCGTTCATCCGCCCCGAGAACGTCATCCTAAGCGTCGAACCGTTCCCGTCCAGCGCCCGCAACGTCGTCGAATGCACAGTAATGGAAGTCGTTAAGCTTGGCAGCATCCATCAGGTGAAGACCGATAGAGGATTAAACATCGCAGTCACGCAGCAGTCCGTAGAAGAATTCGGATTGAAACCAAGTTCAAGAGTATACGCTAGCTTCAAGGCGACCGCAGTACATGTCATCAAGCGGAACGTGCAACGGCGGACACCCGCCGTGATCAGTAAATGAGTTAGCCGACGAGGTAAGAATGTCCTACATGAGAGAGCTAACTTCTGTATGATTCGGAGACCGATAGAAGCAGTTAACGTTCTTCCTTTATCTTCTGTTCGAGTGTCTTTAGCTCGCCGTGCTCGGAGACCCTGATCTTGGTGTCGAGGCGCACGGGTATGCCTACCTGCCTGAAGAACCCCATGAGGTTGGCGCCGTCAATGTAGTCCCTGATCTTGCCCTGCTTTATGGCGTCCACCAGCATGACCTCTACCTTTGGCATGACCTGTGGGTACTGGTACTTGGCGGCGTTCCAGACCTCCCAAGCCCTGTTCCTGAAGTATTTTCCCAGTATCTCCTCGTTAGTAGGCTCCTTAGCTGGCTCGGGCTCCGACTCAGGCTCTTTTTCTTTGAGCTGGTTTAGGAGCATCTTACGCCGTAGCTCATCGAGTCTCTTCTGTTTGATGCGTTCTAGCTCGTCGTCCATGGTGGTCGGCCTGCGTTGAATTAGCGAGGCTGATGAGATTTATCCTTTCCTGATGCCGACTGGCCTGATGCTGCTGATCCGGATGCTGTTGACGATAACTAGAAGCGTCAACCCGACGTCTCCAAGCACCACCGCCATCCACAGCGTTATAGATCCCAGGGCGCCCATTATCACGATGGCCAGCTTCACCAGAACCGATAACGCTATGTTTTCCTTGACCCGGGCCATCGTGGTCTCGGCGAGGCGGATAAGGTAGGTTATCCTGCTGAGGTCGTCCTCCAGAAGCACTATATCCGCGGTCTCGAGGGCGATATCGCTGCCTAGACCGCCCATCGCTATGCCAACGTCAGCGGCCGCCAGCGCGGGGGCATCGTTCACGCCGTCGCCGATCATCACGACCTTCCCCCCCTTCTTCAGCTCTTCGACTACCTCCACTTTCTCGTCTGGCAGGAGCCCGGCGTGGTAGCCGTTGAAGCCCAGCTGCTGTGCGATGGCTCTAGCTGTGTTCTCGTTGTCGCCCGTGAGCATCTCCACCCTCATGCCCCTCGCCTTCAAGCTCTGTATAGTATCCCGGGCTTCATCACGTCTCTCATCCATCAGGCTTATGAGGCCGATGACGTCGCTTTCCTTAGCAACCGTCACTGTGGTTTTGCCTTGGCTTTCAAGCTCCTTGATAGCCTCGTCGGGATACCTCAACCCGTTCTCGGAGAAAAGCCTCTGGCTGCCGATCTGGTAGAGCGAGCCCTCGATCATTGCCTCGACGCCTTTCCCAGTCTGGGACTTGAACTCGGATGCCTCAAGCAGGGGGACCTCCTCGGTCAGGGCCGCCTCGGTTATCGCCGACGCTATGGGGTGTTTGGAGTTTGCCTCCAGCGTCGCCGCTACGCTCAGCAGCGTCTCCCTCGACACGTTGTAGGGTACTACGTCCGTAACCACGAGCCTGCCCCGTGTGAGGGTACCTGTCTTGTCGAAAGTGAATACGCTAGCCTTGTCCACCTCCTCGATGTATGTGCTGCCCTTCACGAGGACGCCGTTGCGGCTCGCGCTGGTGATGGCGGAGACCATCGCCACGGGTGTCGCTATGGTTAACGCGCATGGACAACCGATGACCAGCAGCACTAGGCTGTTGTAGATCGACGGGATCAGTGGACGGTCGAAGAATAGGGGAGGAACAGCGGCGACCATTACCGCCAGCACGATGATGAGGGGCGTGTAGTACTTGGCGAACCTGTTCACGATGGTCTCTGTCGGGCTCCTCCGTTCCTCAGCCTCCTGAACCATTCGGAGTATGCTCGCCAGCATGGTCTCCGACGAGGCACGGGTCGTCTGCACCGCGAGGACGCCGTCAAGGTTGATGGTGCCGGCGTAGACGTCGTCGTTCACCCTCTTCTCTACCGGGATGGACTCACCTGTTATGGCCGCTTGATCGACTGTCGTCTCGCCGTCCACGACTCTCCCGTCGAGGGGCATCCTATCCCCTGGCCGAACTATGAAGACCTCGCCGGGTATAACATTCCCCACGGGCACGTTGACTTCTTCGTCTCCTCGCTTTATGGTGGCTATCTCGGGCCTGAGCTCCATCAGCGCCTCGATGGCGTGCCGCGCCCGCTCGGATGCGATGACCTCAAGCCTCAGGGATATGCTGAACAGGAACACCACCAACGCGCCTTCTTGGTATAGGCCGATAACGGTCGCCCCTACT
>DAOVEE010000298.1 GCA_030669135.1 Candidatus Bathyarchaeota archaeon
GGAGACCACCATCGAGTTCGCCAGGGCTTGCATCGACGCCGGAGCAGCCGGGATATTCTTCGGCATCGGCGGCGGGGGGCGCGTCTGGCGAGAGCTCAGTATGGAGCAGCTGGAGAAGTACGCCCTCGGCTACGACAAGCGGGTGCTGGATGCCTTGGACTGCCCCATAAAGCTCATGCACATCTGCAGCACCCCCATGGGGAACGCACAGGACAAGAACCTCATGGAGGACGGCTGGTTCAAGAAGTACCCCGTTGACTGCATCAACTGGGACGCCCACGAGTACACGTGGCTCGATAAAGCCAAGAAGATATACAAGGACAAGTTCGCCATCTGCGGCGGCCTCAACAGGGTCACCACGCTGCGAACCGGATCACCCAGGCAGGTGGAGGCCGAGGTAAAGAAGGCGATAGAGGACGCCGGTGAAGGAGGCGGCTTCATGCTGGGCCCAGGCTGCACCGTCTACCAGGACATGCCCAGGGAGAACTACAACGCCGTAGGCAGAGCCGTCATCAAGTACGGCTACTACAAGAAATAGGGGATGCCCCACTTTTCTACCAGTTTCTGAGTATGTCCAGTAATAGACGCACCCCGGGGCCCTTGCTGCCCTTGGGGTTGTAGCCCTTGTCGCTCTTCTGCTCCATGAGGCCAGCGATGTCGAAGTGGGCCCACGGCGTGTCGTCCACGAACTTGCTCAGGAATCGGGCCGCCGTGATGGCGCCGCCGGGCCTGCCTCCCGTGTGCTTCCAGTCCGCGACGTCGCTCTTCAACTGCTCGTCGTAGACGTCCCATAGGGGCATCCTCCAAACCCGCTCTCCGCTGGTCTGGGACGCCTTCTCGATACGCTCCGCCACGCCGTCGTCGTTCGCGAAGTAACCGATGGCGTGCTCCCCGAGGGCCACCTGCATGGCGCCCGTGAGGGTTGCGAAGTCGAACATGGCGGCAGGCTTGTAGTTCCTGGCGGCGTAGCTGAGGGCGTCGTTCAGCACCATCCTGCCCTCGGCGTCGGTGCTGATGACCTCCACGGTGAGGCCGCTGTAGGTGTCCACGACGTCGCCGGGGTGGTACGCCCTGCCGGAGGGCATGTTATCCGTGGCCGCCACGATGTCCAGAACGTTGAGGGGCGGCTTAAGCTGCGCCACGGCCTTCATGGCCGAGATGGTTATGGCTGCGCCGGTCATGTCGGCCTTCATGAGGGGCATACCGTCGCGGCTCTTCAGGCTGATGCCGCCCGTGTCGAAGGTGATCCCCTTGCCGATGACGGCAACCGTCTCTGCCCCTTTCTTGCCGCTGTACTCCATCACGATGAACTTGGGCGGCTCCTCTGTGCCCCGCGCCACCGCGATGAAGCTGTGGAGCCCAGCCTTCTCGGCGTCCTCCCTGTCCAGCACCTTGACCTCTACGCCCAGCTCCCTGAGCTTCAACGCCTCCTCGGCCAGCACAGTGGGGGTGACCCGGTTCCCGGGGCCCCACGCGAGCCTCCTGCACATGTTGACTGCCTCGGCTATCACAGTGC
>DAOVEE010000281.1 GCA_030669135.1 Candidatus Bathyarchaeota archaeon
CCGTCCCCGTCGAACCCGAACCCGACGGGAATGCCGCGGGCCCTCATGTAGCCGCCTAGCCGCCTCAGCGTCTCGGCGTTGGGCTCAGGGTCTCCCGCCGGGAACCTGCCGTCGGGCACGGCGTTGATGAACTCCGCCTGGACGCCCAGCTCCTCGAAGACCCTGGGCGCGGTCACGCACGTGGCCCCGCTGAACAGGTCACACGCCACCCTGCCATCCCAGGAAACGTCCAGAGCCTCGCCCAAGGCGTCCGCGTAGGGCTCCACGGCGTCCGCTTCCTCCACGCCCCCGACACAGTCCCACGGCGCCAGCCTGTAAGCCTCCTCCTCCAGTATCCTCTCCAGCCCCAGCTGCTCCCTGTTGGTGAAGCTCATGCCGTCGCCGTTGAAGACCTTGAGGCCGTTGTACTGGGGCGGGTTGTGACTGGCGCTTATCTCGACGCCGGCGTCGGAGCCTGTCTCCCTTATCATCCACGCCGTGACCGGCGTAGGCACCAAGCCCAACGCGAGGGCGTCCGCTCCTCCCGCGGCCAGCCCGCTAAGGAGCGCCGACTCCAGCATGGGGCCTGTCACCCGTGGGTCTCTGCCCACCACCATGCCCCCGCCTTCGTGTATGGTGGCCAGCGCGGCGCCCACCCTCTGGGCGAGGGTCGTCGTTATATCTACGTTGGCGAGCCCCCTGATTCCGGAGGACCCGAAAAGCTTCGGCTTCACCTGACACGCCTCTTGGGTACGAATCTGCGGAGGGGGTCACTCCTCATAAGCTTTTCCAAGTCGTCGACGCCTAGCCCCCTCCTCGCGTCGCCGTAGATCTCGCAGCGGTCGTCCCCGTACGCGTCCATGTCCCCCGAGGGCCTCACCACGACCTCGGTTTCGTAGCCTCTCACCGTGAGCCTGATGTGGGTGGTGGATCTGGGGAGCCCCTCCAGCGTGAACCTCTCCACGTCTCTACCCGTCACGTCGTAGCTTCGGGAGAGCTCGCGCTCCACCTCGTCGGGGTCCCCGTACACTATCACGTCGATGTCGCTGCCTACGCGGGCGGTGCCTCTCCAGACGCTGCCCATGAGCCTGGGGCCATGCCGCCTCAGCGGCCTCATAACCTCTAGGGCTGCCTCCCTCATCTCTATGAGCCGGCTTCTCCTCTCGTGGCCCTCCGCCTCGTCGGCGAGTCTGTCGAGCTCGGCGGCCACCTCGTAGTTGCTGGGCAGCGCCTTGGCGCCGAGGCTGGCCGCCGCCGTCTCCTTGGCGTCCTTGTACTCCTTCACGGAGCGGTTGTACATCAGTCTCGCCGCTTCGCGTGCGACGTCTTCACGGGTGGGCATCCTGAACCAATACGCGTCCCACGATATGATAGTTTCAGTCATGGGCCTGAAATAGGGGGATTGGAAGGTAACCGCGAAGCGAGGATCAAATTATGGATTAGTGTGATCCAAGTGTTGTTGGGTCATGTGTAAAAAGGTAATAAACCATCGCAGCCACGATACCTAAGAAACCAAGACAAAGGCTTCCTCCCAAACCGGTCAACAAGACGCCCAGTCACAAGACTACCAACTGTGAAACATAGAGCCAGACCTGACCAGATGTAACCAGCCCAATCGGTAGGTACAAGATACTGTTCTCTATAGAAAGAGATTCCATAAGACATCACACTAATCCAAGCAGCCATAGCAAGAGAGGTCGCAATGAAACAGGAGAAAGCTGACCTATTTTCTAATATCTTCTTAAATCCATCAAAGACGCTCTTCTCTTGCCCAGTTTTCTTCTCATCTCCAACAGAAGTAAGTCCAAGGAATGATAGAATGAGACTGATTAACG
>DAOVEE010000024.1 GCA_030669135.1 Candidatus Bathyarchaeota archaeon
ATTTGCAGCGTATTCACAAGACCGTTATCGTCTTAGCGTGTATTGTTTTATCAGTTCTACTGCTATCCCTCTCCATCGACTCTCTTGGCGAGGTCCCGACCTTGGAGGAGCTCCAGACGCCCAGCCTGCCCGGTCTGAAGCCAGAGGTATCCCCGACGCCTAACCCCGAGTCCACGAAGCTGGAGAAGCCGGACATAGAGATGGGTGAAGCCGATCCCATCTTCAGGGTGAGGGGCTCCACGGGCACACAGTACTTGAGGCTCATGGCCTACGACAAGTATCTCTCCGGGCTCTGGGGCTCCTCGCCGTCCGACCCCATCACATATACGGGTGAGCTTCTCTGGCCCGACATCTATGTTAACGCCTCCCTCATACGGGTGAGCTTCACCGTCGAGCCGCTGACAGATCTAGGCATGTATATCCCGACTGCACCCAACACCATCGGCCTCAACCTCACCGACTTGGTCACCTACTACGGCGACGAGATGGTTTTCAGCTGCGAGGCTGCCGTCGACGCCTATAACCTCACCTACATAAAGTACAGCTACAGCGACGACGTCCTCAACGTATGCGACGTTGTGTATCTCCCGGACTACCTTGAGGTGCCCGAAGAGATCGAGGGCGACCTCACGGCGCTTGCCGAGGAGATAGTTGGCAACGCCTCAACGCCGTACGAGCAACTTAGGGCTCTGGAGGAGTACCTTGAGACCCACTACGACTATAACCTGACCTGCCCGGATGCTCCCCCCGGCGTCGACCCCCTGGAGTGGTTCCTCTACGAGGGAGGGGAGGGGGTCTGCACGGACTTCAACACTGCCCTCACTATGATGGCCAGATGCCTGAACATGACCGCGAGGCTGGTGGGAGGCTACTATATCGATCCCGAAGCCATGCTACAAGATGTTTACCCGATCCAGGCTCACGCCTTCACCGAGGTCCCCTTCGAGGGCCTCGGCTGGATAATCTTCGACGCCACGCCGGGCGCAGACCTACTGTCCATGATCGAGGAGTTCGGAGGGTTCAACGAAACAGATGGACTTCCTGAGCCATCCTATGACGATAGCGGAGAGTTGCCCGTCGAGGGCGATGTTCCTACGACAGGTGAAGAGGTTTTCAGGATCTACGGGGCCACAGGCTCACCCTACTTAAGGGACGGCGTGGGCGACTACTACAACGGCTCATGGTATATGCACGGCTCCATCTCCGTCCCGTACTGGGGCCAGTACGTGACCTCCGTCATAGGAAACTACAGCGGCTACCAGGAGTATCATTACTACGTGGAGCCGGCCCAGGCTTTAGAGGGCTTCATACCTTCACCGCTTCACCCGCTGCAGATCGTAGTCGACTGGAACATGACTTTCTACCCCGAGCACGAGCTCTTCCGTGTGGACGATCCGTTGACCCTGAGCTATGAGGTGCAGTCAGAGGTCTATACGTTCAACGAGACGACGCTGGAGAAGGCGACGCCGTACAACAGCACGCTGTATTTACAGGTGCCGGATGCCCTGGAGGATCTGATAACTCCTTTTACGGAGCAGGTCACCCGTAACGTAGAGTCACCGTACCTCAAGGTTAAGGCCCTAGAGAGCCACCTGAAGACCAATTACTCTTACAACCTCTCCTACACCCGATCTCCAGGCGGCGTCGACCCCGTGGAGTGGTTCCTATTCCGCGAGGGGCAGGGGGTGTGCACCAACTTCAACACGGCTTTGACTCTACTCGCCCGGAGCCTAAAAGTGCCGGCGCGGCTCGTGACAGGTTACCTGGTCGACCCTGCCGCCGAGACCCAGTCCGTGGAGACGACTCAGGCCCATGCATACACGGAGGCACTCTTCGACGATCTCGGGTGGATCGTTTTCGACGCGACCCCCGCCGGAGAGACTTGGACGCCCGAGGAGCCGTCGAACAGAACACCAACAAACACCACGATCACATACCAGGACGAGTATGTCCTCGTCGGCTCATGTTTCACCGTGGCCGGCACCGTCGTGGATGACCAGGGGAACGACGTCTCGGGGCTAGACGTCCTCGTCTACCTGAAGAAGGAGAAATCCGGGGACGGCACCCTCGCTGGTCGCGGGGTGGTTGTCGACGGCAGGTTCAACGTCACCTGTCTCTTCCCACTTGGTCTGCCTGGGGGCGAGTACAACGTTGACGCCCACACGCTGGGAAACGAGGGGTACATGGAATCTTGGAGCGATCCGCCGATAGTGAGCTACACGGAGACCGAGTTCACATACGACGTGCCCGAGAAGGTCATCACCGGTCAAGCCTTCAACATATCCTGCACTCTAGTGGAGAAGCAGACCAGCAGATCCCTCGCCGAAGCCCAGTGCACAGTCACCGCCGGGAGAGAGACCTACAACAGGGTCACCGACGGCGAGGGCTGCATTAGACTCACGGGGCTCTTCGATGATCCAGGCGCATTCGAAGTGGAGATGACGTACGAGGGCGCAGAGTACCATCTTGGAACATCCGCGAGTACATACGTTAAGTCTGTTTCCCTTACCATCACCCCCACGAGAGACATCGCCTTGGTCCGGGGCGAGAACTCGGTCATCAGGGGCAGGGTCCACGCCGACGAGATCCCTGGTGACTCCGAGGCCCTGACCCTCCGCCTGGAGGACAAGGAGATCTCCACGGTGACTAACGAGGTGGGCGAGTTCTTCATCTCCTACAGGCCGCCTATCGACCACGAGCTGGGTGAGGTTCCCCTAGAGTTCACACTCCACAGAAACAAGCAAAGAGTAGACGCGTTCGCCCTCGTGAAGGCGAGGCCAAGGATCAGCCTTGACACGAGACAGCAGGTCCAGGCTGGGCGGCAGCATGCCGTCAAAGTCGTGCTCAGGGACGACCACGGCGAGTCCTTGGGGAGTAGGCCCTTGACACTTCTCTACCGCTGCGGCGAACTCGCCGAAAACTTCACGGCCACCACGGACGGCGCCGGTGTGGCGGAGTTCAGTTTCAAGCTATCCGAGCCAGAGGACGGCACAATGACGTTGTCCGCCTCGTATCAGGGGGAGGAGCTCTACACGGCTGCCTCCGCAATGACCACTCTAACGGTGCTAACGCCGACACGTTTCCCGGTCCTGCAGGCGGCAGCCGTTTTACTCGGCCTCGTGGGTGTAGGCGCCTTTGTCTATTTACAGATGAAGAGGACGAGGGAGGCGCCGCCGGAGCAGCCTATGAGCGTAGCTGAGTCGGAGACCAGGTCGACCCGACTGACCATCTCGCTACCCCAGATACAGACGCCGTTCCCCAACGTCTGGGGGGTCAACGAGGAACTTGAGGTCTCGGTGGAGTTAATCACGGTCGAGGGCTACCCGATAATGAACGCCCAGATAGACATGGAGGTAGACGGTGAACCGCGAGTGGTCTCCACTGGTGAAGAGGGTCTGTCGTCGACCACCACGGTCAGCCGGTCGACAAGGAGCCTAAAGATATCGGCCAGTTACCGCGTCGAGGAGTTGTATACTGAGCTCGATGTAAAGATAGTCGAATACCGTGAGGAGATCATTGGCCTCTTCAACACCAAGTTCAGGGACGCGCGGAAGAGGTTCGACAAGATAAAGGACAACTACACTGCGCGGGAGCTCTTGGGCTACCTTAAGACCCAGACACCTGCGGAGACGTATAGTGCGCTCGAGGAGATGACCTTCATATTCGAGGAGGCTAACTACAGCCTCCACCCGATAGCGAGAGACTGCTACGAGAGGTTCTACCTCGCCAAGAATGAGTTCGAGGAGGCTATTGATGGAGAAGAGAGTTAAGGAGATCGTTCTGCCTTCGGTCATATATGTCGCGTTTCTAACTGTGACCGTCTGGTTCCTAGTGTTGCAGGAGACCATAATACCCCTGGACATCCTTGGCTACGACGTCACGCTCAGCCCCTCCTTCCTTGGGATCCCCCTCATAGCTTTCCTGAGCATGAAGTACTCCAGCGTCGTCGCGGATAAGCTCCTCGTCGGGAGGGCGACGGATAGGCTGTCCGAGGTCCTGAACACGGTGGCTTACACCGCATTCCTTTACTTTGCGGCCGACTGGAGCCTCGTCCCGGGCTGGGTGAAGCCCCTGACCGCCTTCCTGTTGTACGCGACGATGCTCTCCGCTCTCCATGACATACTGAGCATATACATCAGGGACATCAACTACATCTTCGAGCCCATACTCACAAGCATCTACATATTATTCATAGGATTCCTTGGGAGCCAGACCTGGCTCAGCATCTACCCTTTCTTCGAGGAGCTTGTCTTAGACTCACCCTTCTCCGGCGTCCTGCTGCCAATTATCAGAGCGGGGCTGGCTGAGCCCGTGAACAACGTTATCATAGCTAGCACCGCCCTGACGGCGGTGCTCTCCCTCACTGGCGTTTTCAAGAACCACCCCAACCCATACCTAGAGTATCTTGGCAGCAGGATCGGCGGCCAGATCGAGAAGGTGACGCTGCTCAACTTCGTCCTGATATACTACCTTTTCTTTGTCCGGAGGTACTTACTCGAGTTCTCAGGCCTTAATCCCCAGTATGTCGTGATCGGAGAGTGGGCCGCCATATGCTTGGGATTCTATCTCAGCTACCGAAGCATGAAGCGCTACGCGGAGGAATCGCTCGTCAGGCTGGATGTCACCGGGACGTGGCGGAGGCACCTGCAGCAGGTGAACATGCATACAGACTCGCAGCTCGACCATCTCTCGGACCTAGTCGAGAGGTTCATCGTACACGGCATAAAGAACGAGCTGATAATCCACCTCACTCTCCTGCTCAAGAACTCAGGTCTAGAAGTCTACGCAATCACGAACACGCTTACTCCGCTCGTGGAGTATGGCGACATGGAACCACCGAAGATAGGGTTACCGTGGCAGGCGGACAACGTGGCCAAGTTGAACAACCAGAGGAGAAGAAAGATCGTTAACACAGTACTCGGCTCCATACAGTTAAAACCGTTAACGGGCGAGAGGGAAGCAGAGGAGGCCGAGGGAGAAAACGCGTTGGAGGTTTACTAGATGCAGTTACACGAAGTCAAGACCATGTGCGACAGCATCCTCGACACTGTGCAGACATATTTCGTCGGGGATAGAAAGCTTCTTAATAAGGTGTTGGCCGCTGCTCTCGCGAACGGCCACATACTCTTCGAAGACAACCCCGGTCTGGGGAAGACCCTGTTGGCAAAGTTGTTCGCGAAGGCCACAGGGTGCGGCTGGGGCAGGGTCCAGTTCACGCCGGACCTGATGCCCGCCGACATCATCGGGACGAAGATATGGCGTATGAACACGGGAGAGTTCTCCCTCGAGAAAGGCCCAGTGTTCACCCATATACTGCTAGCTGACGAGATCAACAGGTCTCCGCCAAAGGTTCAATCCGCCTTGCTGGAGTGCATGGAGGAGAGGCAGGTCACCATCGAGGGAGAGACATACCCGCTTGACCGCCCTTTCTTCGTAGTCGCCACACAGAACCCTATAGAGCTGGAGGGGACGTACCCACTCCCCGAGGCACAGCTCGACCGCTTCCAACTCAAGCTGTCCACAGGCTACGTGGCCTCAGAGGAGCTTGAGGCGGATATACTGAGGCGGAGATCCAGCTGGAGACAGGATGATCCAACCGAATTCATCAATAGCGTGATGACCACGGAGGCATTCAGGGAGCTTCAAGACCATGTAGAGACCGAGGTCTATGTGGACGACCAGATATACCTGTATATATCAAAGATCGTGAGGGCCACCCGTCAGAGCCCCTACGTCGAGGTGGGCTCCAGCCCAAGAGGCGGGCTCAGCTTGTTCAAGGTATCCAGGGCTAACGCCGCGTTGAATGGGAGAGACTACGTCATACCTGACGACGTGAAGATGTATGCCGTCGAAGCCTTGGCCCACCGCATGATAATGAAGCTCGAGTATGCCCTCGATGACAGGGTCACCCCCGAGTCCATAGTGAGCTCGGTGCTGGAGAAGGTGGAGGCTCCCAAGGAAATCGTGCGCAGGTAGAGTGCTTTGCTTACCGGTGTCCCCCTGAGGCTCAGCCTGAGCTCCTTCGGCTTCATCCTGACTGGGATGGCCACCGGTAACATGATTCTGATCTATCTGGGGCTCATACCTCTCTTCTTCGTGGTCATCTCCCTCTTCATAGAGAGCCCAAGTGTACTCTCCGCTCCTCCAATTGATGAGTCCATCAGCGTCGAAGTCGACGAAGAGCTGGAGGTCTCGAGAAGCGTCACCGTCCGAGAGGGGTGGGGCCTCGTGACCCTCGGGGAGGAGCTGCCATCCAGCTTCGAGCTTCTCAGAGGCAACAACTTCCATGTGTTCTGGAAGGAGCCCAGGCCCACGGAGATCGAGCTGAGGTACAGGGTGAAATGCACCAGAAGGGGCACCTACCAGCTAAACAAGCTGAACTGGGAGGCTAGACACCCCATGTACATGACCCCTACGCTGTCAGGCGTCTTCCCAACGGGTCAGGAGCTGATCGTGAAACCCAAGGGACTAAGGATCAAGAGGATACGCCAACAGAAGATCTTCACCAAGATACCCATGCCCGCGGAGTCCAGAATCAAGATCGGCGTACCCACCACCGACTTCAAGGAGCTGAGGGACTATAACTGGGGCGACTCCTATAAGCAGATAAACTGGAAGGCCACGGCGAGGAACTACCGTGGCGTCCAACACATACCCATAGTCAACGAGTACGAGAAAGAGGGACGCCGCGTAGTTTTCATCTTCCTCGACACATCGACCTCGCTAAGCCTGGGGACGGATCTGCGTAACAGCTTCGAGTACGCCGTCCAGGCCGTGCTCGGTCTCTCGGAGTTCTACATCTCCAGGCAGTGCAAGCTGGGTCTGGCTCTATACAACAGCGAAAGCGGTGTAAGGGATGGCGACAAAGTAAGGCATCTCTCAGGTAGGTTCAGAGAACACGATCAGGGAGACTCTGTACAAGTGGAGAAGCCGGGACACACGGGTATCGGCAGGGGCGTCCTGCTTTTCCCTGAAACCGGTAAGATACAGCAGTATAGGGTCCATAGGATGCTGCTGGACACCGAGATGGCCTCTACGTATTACAGCCTCGACGAGGCCATAGGGTACGTCAGGGGCCACCTCCGCGGCACCAACCCGTTATTCGTCATAGTCACCCGCGTCCATGACCAGAACTTTGACAGCCTTGTCTTCGGTGTAAGGGAGCTCACAAAATATACCAGGAAGGCGCGTAGGCAGAGCCCGAACATCATGGTGGTTAACGTCTCCGGCTACAGCCTAACTGTAAAGAACAGAGGCGACAAGACCGCAGCCCAGCTTCTAGAGTACCAAGAGAACGCTTATCTGAATAGGCTCAGGGGCCTCGGCTTGATGGCGGTGAACTGGCACCCGACTCGTCAATCGATCACCGAGGTGCTCCTCGCTCAGGTGGGAAGGAGATGAACAGAGACGGCGCATTGATCAGGGTATACGAGGTCCTGGTTACCATTGGGAGCAGCTACCTCGCGATCAGCTCCTTCTTCGCATCTTCCCTGTACGATTCCTTGAGTCAGTTAATAAACAGGATTTTAGCCATGTACGACATCCTGACGATATCCACCACGGATGTAACCAAGATAATACCCTTGTTGGTAAGCGCTATCGTGTTCCTTGTCGTTATCTACGACTACGCCATCGGGAAACCGGAGAACATGATCGATATCTTCGAGATAAACCTCGTGCTCATCTCTCCTGAGGTACTGAGCTTCTCCAAGCTAAACTGGATGAACCTCATAGAGAAGCCTCAGATACTTGAACCCACTCGAGGCCCAGCCACGGTCTTCCTCACAGGAGTCGTAATACTGGTAGGTTACATCTCCCTTCTCTTTACGTCAAAATTCAAGGAGACGAGCCGGGAGCTTTTGGAGAGGGGAGCTGACAAAAGTCTGGTCCAGGAGATATTCGTGAAACAGAGTGTCTTGACGATTGGACTCGTGTTTACCTCAGCCTTACTCAGCGCAATGGTCTATGGTTCCATCCCTTTTATGAGCAGTCTGCTGGCTTCATCGATTTCTGGGATATCATACGGTTACCTTGTCCTTGGGGTTCTAGCGGTCGTAATCTTCTCTGTGTCTATATTCTTCTTCTACAATGAACAGAGAACAATGGGTTCATCTAGTAAAGAACCATCTAAAGCTAGACTGGACGACTCAGCGTCTACGCCTCACCGATCAGATCCTGCTTAACCTCTTAGTATAGCCCACCTTTATATCCTGCTGTCTTAGAGCCTTTTGGAGAGTCATCAGTCGATTCAGCGTGTCTTTTGATCCCTCGACCGGCATGGGCCTCGGTCTGTTTTGATCAGACGTGATTATCATGTCTGAGGCTAGACCGTAGCAGTCGTTACCAAGGATGTCTTGGCTCACTATGTCGATGAGCTCTACGTCGCCTGGGTTTGCGATCACTGATCTGTGTCTTTTATCCATGGTTGCTTTGAGGTCGCTTTCCATCGCATTTAAGAGTCGTGGAATGTGAATCTCTATTCCATATCTGTATCCCCACTCCATTTTTTCACTACTAAATATGGATATTTGGATAATGATTGGTAAAAATTATATGATTTTACTTTAAAATGTGGTTTTACTTGATTTTAATGGTTTAAAGACTATGAGTTGAGGATGTTGAGGGCCTCCGCGAGGGTCTCCTTCATCTTCGCTATCGTGTCAGCCGTTATATCCTCTAACTTGTCCAATTCGCCGTAGTCCGTGTCAGCCATCTTCTCTAGCTCGATGATCTCCTCCTCGGGCACAAGCTTCCTGAGGTTCGCTACATACAGGACGCCGCCCTTACGGTTCTTTATCTCAGTCTCAAGGTGATCGATGTCCCAGTTATAGGCGGGGGCCTTAACCTTGTACTCCTCGTCGTCGGCGTCACCGATGTTCCTCCTGATCTCAAGCAGCTCGAAGTCCTTACGTGCGGTTATTAGGGACTCATCCATCCTCTCGATGTCTGCCTTGAACCGTCTCACGGTGTCGTCTCGGCGGCTGACCCAGATCCGTCCCTGATCGACGTAGCTATCGAAGAGCTTCTTGAAAGTCTCCTCCTTCACTTGGCTGTCTCGTAGCAGACGAACGAGTCTAATCTTTAGGGTGATGTTTTTGGCAAGGTTGTCCATGACCTCTTTGGTCAGGGGGTCTGGCGCGAAATCGAGTCTAATCGCTTCCATCAACTCTGGTTCCTCTTCCATGAACTCAACAATCTTTTCCGGTTTCTTGGGTTCCATAATAACCTTCTCCTCTTCAACTTCAGGCAGGGGGGTCTCCCCCTCTATTTCTGGGTCCTCTACGACGGGCTCCTCAGCCTCTAGCCCTTCCATGATGGGCTCCTCGATTGCCTCTCCCTCAGGCTCTGGCTCCAACTCGAGCTCTTCCTCTTCTACAAAAATATCTGCCTCGGTCTCCATGTCCAGCACAGGCTCGGCTTCTACCAGTTCCTCTTCCATCTCCGGCTCTATGGGCTCCTTCTTAGGTTCTTCGACGTGGACCTCTGGCTCAACTTGCTCTAGAGTTTCCTCCTCAGCCACTACTTCCTCTACTTCTATCGTCGTCTCGATTTCGATTTCTGGCTCTGGTTCCGGCTCGGGTTCTGGCTCAAGCTCTGGCTCAGGTTCCGGTTCTAGATCTGGCTCAGGCTCAGCAAGCTCTGGTTCTAGCTCGGGTTCTGGCTTCGTCTCAGGCTCTGGTTCCTCTAATACGAAAGTCTCCTCCGGTTGTTCGATCTCAATACTCATGTCGACCTCCGGCTCCTCGGGGGCCACGACCTCGAGTGCCTCGGGCTCTGCTTCCGGTTGAACTTTGGCCTTCTCTTCCTGCTCTATCTTGTAGAGGGGGTACCCGCAGTTCAGGCAGTACAGTGTCTTGGGTACGTCCTCGTTACAGTTTGGGCAGTGAACGACCTCGGATGAAAGATCTCCGTACATGATGCTACAACCCTACCGTTATCCTCAACATATGAGGGTAAACAACATATAATTAAATACATACCACCCAAACAACCAGATAAAACATGGAAAATCCATCTTCACGACAAACTAAACAAACAAAACCCACTAGAAGCCGCAATTTCGCGACGAGACGACACACTAAACTAACATAACTATAATAACGTCGTCAAAGAGACTAGAAAAAGATAAAATAGCATACACAGGTATTGAAGAGGAAACAGGCAGGGAAAAACTCTGGACCGTGAACTCTCAAAGATTCTGAAGAGATCTGCAAGGGGAAGCCTCATACTCGTTATGGGACAGGTTGCGTCGACCTTCATCGTCGCCCTTGGGATGATCTACGTCTCAAGGGTCCTAGGCTCCACAACTTTCGGCATAGTCTCGATCGCTCAGGCCCCGATAGGCGTAACGTATCTCCTCATAAACGTTGGCACAGATCAGGCCCTCACCAAGTACCTCTCACAATTCCGGTACGAGAAGAAGAACGAGAACCTGCGCCGACTTATAGAGTCTGGAGTCATCATAAGCATTGTTTTTGGCCTCTTCTACTCGTTCGTAACATACCTCTCGGCCGGCTTCTTGGCGAACCAAGTCTTCCATGAGCCCAAGATAGAGGTGCTCGTCAAGATCTTTTCCATCGCGATCCTTGGTCAATCCCTCGTTACTACGTCGTGGGCAGTGATAATAGGCTACGAACGTATGTCGCTGAAGAGCTACCACTCTGTCTTCTACTCGATCCTGAAGAGCCTGATTGGACCAGTCCTCGTTTATCTGGGTTACGGACCGGTGGGAGCTGCCTTGGGAGAGGCTGGCCCCATGATGTTCGCCGGGGTTCTGGGCGTCGTGTTTGTCTATGTGATATGGAAGTCGGTGAAGAAATCGCAGTCCACCATCTCCCATATGGAAGGCGTTAAAATGCTGATGTTATACGGCTACCCGCTGTTTTTCTCGAACCTTGTAGCCGGCTTCAGGCCCTACATAAACACATATCTGCTCTCCCAGTTCGTAGCCAACAACCTCATCGGCAACTATAGCGTCGCGACGAGGTTCTCAGCCCTACTGGGCTTCGTCGTTACTCCTATTTCCCAGACTATGCTGCCGCTGTTCTCCAAGTTCGAGAACAAGCAGGAGGACCTTGAGTACGTCTATAGGGCGTCCATCAAGTATACTTCCATCATCGTATACCCCATGGTCGCGGCGATTATCGCCATGTCACCCCAGATCATCGAGATACTCTACGAAGACGCGTACCCTCAGGCCTCCCTCTACATGAAGCTCTACCTCGCCTTATTCTTCTTCACCGGCCTAGGTTCTCTGAGTAACCTGAGGCTGCTGAACAGCCAGCGCATGACTAAGACCACTCTTAACATCAACTTGCTCCAGAACCTTGTCACTCTTCCGATGAACATTTTCCTGATTCCGCGATTTGGGATCATCGGGCTTTTGGTCTCAGAGCTCCTCGGTCCTAGGGTCGGAACAGTCTACTCGCTTTGGGAGATAAAGAAGAAGTTCGGGTTCACCCCAGACTATCAGGCCACTGTGAAGACGTTTATTCCGTCTTTCACCGGGTTCTTAGCGGCTGCTTACTTGTTTTCTCTGGTATCTTGGAATCCCTGGCTTGAGCTCTTCTCGGGCGGGGTCCTTGTCTTTATAATCTATCTTGTAGGGGTAGTTGTACTAGGAGTTCTGTCGAAAAGGGATATTCACGATATAAGGATCATCACTGAATCTATTGGGCCGATATCGGGTCTCGTAAGACCTGTACTTGGGATCATCGAAAGATGTGCTTCAGATTAAGCAACTTAAAGATGAAAGACTGGAGACCATTGACTAAGTTCGACGAACTCTACCCCTCACGCAAAGACTATAAGTGCTTCGATAACAGGAATGCCGTGTTCGCCAGAGATGGTTTCAGAGGCTATGGTGACAGAGAGAGGGTCGAGGAGATGATATACGCCCCAGCGGCGTTGAATCTTACAAGAAGCATTGCTAGGAAGAACAATATATTGAAGATCGTTGCCACGCAAATGATCCCTTCATCTGGCAAAGTTAATATTCTGTGTTTTAATGCCCTAAAGGATCGAGAGGAAATTATGCGTGTGGACTAGGAGGAATAGACGCGAGGTGACAAGGTCCGGGATAGTATTAGCTGGGGGCTCGTCCTCGAGACTTGGAGAGGACAAGGGTCTCCGCCTCCTCGCGGGCAAGCCCCTCATCAACCATATCGTTGACAGGATCCAAGACCCCGTTGATGAGGTCATCGTCGTCGTTGCCTCGGAAGAGCAGAAGGAAAAATATGATCACGCCGTAGACGGTGTCGTCACGGACATGTACCCTGAGGGCTCACCTCTCGTCGGCCTTCTGACGGGGCTATCATACTGCAAGGATGCGTATGCTTTTGTCGTCGCCTGCGACATGCCGTTCATCTGCGACGAGGCGGTGGAGATGCTGTTCGCCGAGGCTGAGGGCCGCGACGGCGCTGTCTTCGAGAAACCCAACGGCTGGATAGAGCCCCTCGCAGCAGTCTATCACGTTGAAACCGCTCTCAGGGAGGCCGAGCGACTCTACAGAGAAGGTGATCTCCGGGTTCGGATGATCTTGCTGAGCCTCGACGATGTGTCACTCATCCCTGTGGAGAGGTTGAGGGGTGTTGACCCAGAGCTGCGTACGTTCTTCGACACCGACTCCGAGGAGCGGTTCAGGGAGGCCAATAGAATCCTCAGGAATATGCCCAAGAAATAGGGTTTTATCTATACTGGTATATACTGTTCCAGCTTAGAAGGCTTTAGAGTATAGGTTATATTAGTATTTCCTCATTGAATACATGCGATGGAAAACCGGAAGATCATGGCTCTGGGGAAGTCGTCTCTCGTCATCTCTCTCCCCAAGGATTGGCTGAAGATGAACAACGTCGGCAGGGGAGACGTCGTATCCCTCGAGACCCTGCGCGACCTCTCCCTTGTGGTACACCCCACCATGAAGACGGGGGAAAGGGAGAAGAGAAAGATCGTCGTCATCGAGCCTGACGAGGAAGAAGACACCATCATACGGATCGTCATAGGTTGCTATCTCAACGGCTACAGCACGATCCAGCTCACATCGAAGAAGATCTTCACAACTAGACAACAGAAAGCCATCAGGGATGTCGTGAAGTCTCTCTACCTGAGGATCATCGAGTCCCACGCAAGCGAGGTGATCCTCCAGACTCTCATGGACGAGTCCATGGCGTCAGTAGAGCAGGGCTTGGACCGAATGCACCTCATCACCCTCTCGATGTGCGAGGACATACTCGTGGCCATGGAGACGTGGGACAGCGACCTCGCAGGCTCCGTTCTATCCCTGGAGGACGACGTGGACCAGTTCATGTTCTACCTGATCCGTTTAATACGTTGTGCCGTCATCACCCCCTCCCTTGCCGGGAAGCTGGGGCTGGATATTCTCGACTGCCTTGACTATCAGAACCTCGTTGACAGGATAGAGCGTGTCGCCGACCACACCACGAACATCGCTCAGCATATAGTGAATCTAGTCGAGCACCAAAGCGTTATCCCCCTGAATATCTGGGCTGTCTTAATTGAGGTGGCACGCCTCTCGTTCGACTCCTACGAGAAGGCGGTAGAGTGCTTCATTTTAAAGACGGTACATGATACCAACACCATCATAAACAACCAAGAAAAGGTGCGTCAGCTTATCCGGAAGATCATTCCACTTCCTAGCTTCGGGATCAACGACAGGGCAGTGTTCCTCGAGCTGTTCGCCATCAGGGAGAACATCATGAGGATAAGCGAGTACGCCGCAGACATAGCGGAGATCGTCATCGACAGGGCATACAAGCCTGAGGAAAGCTAGGCTCAAATGCCACTTCCTCTGCTTCCACCATGACTTGATTGAGCCGATCCATTCATGGTTATGAGGATTAACGTGCTACTCAAAGCTCAACCATCGATGAAAATAAGTTGACACCCATATTATTCCATATACGCGTATATACAACAATACTAGAACGTTTAATGGACGGCCCCTGAATCTCCATCCTGACCAAGAATGACGCAAAACTGGTACAAAGAAGCGGAGAAGGCCCTAGAGCCCGGTGATGCCATACAGAAAAGTTACCCCGGGCACCTCGACGGGGGAAGCGGGTATCTGATTATCTCTAACAAGCGCCTGATGTTCCAGAACGTGAAGGGGTTCCTGTCCAAGAAATACAACATAACCATGAACGTACCCCTCGAGAGCATCAGCAAGGTTGATGTCACGGAAGGCAACGACATTGAGATCGGCACAACGGACAAGAAATACGTGCTGAACACAGACGAGGTTCCGGCAAGCATAATCCTGAAGAGCATCACCCAAGCTAAGGGCTAAGCCTAATTCCCAATGGGGGGGCTTGCACCCCCTTTTTTAAGTTTAATATGACGACCCAAATTATCCTAGTAACTGTCCCCGCAGTTTTTCTGCTGCTCTCTGGTCTCTCACGCCCTCGATGACAGTGACACCGGATACCAGAACGCTTCCCTTAACTTTTTCTTTCTCGAAGCTTGTCCCCAGTCTTCCCTTAACGGATATCGTGTAACCAAGACTATCCAGTTCATCGTTGATTCTCTCTAGATCTAATCCCATTGCATACTCGGGCGAGAAGATCCATACCCTCCTCTCCTGCCTTCCACAGATCTCCTCTACACGAGTCTCATCGGACGCAGCCTCTATTGGTTCCAGGTATCCGCTGCACACCTGGCAGTTCTCGGCTTTAGCTAGCTGCACCTTCTCGATGGACAGCTCCTTCAAGTCCGCGAAGAGGAGCTTGTTCGCGAGGACCGGCGTCTCTCCGAGTAACAACTTTACGGTCTCGCTCACCTGTGCGCTGGCGATTAGGCTTATGACTGAGGGGTGTACACCCAAGATGGCGCAGCTGGGGATGTCTGCGTCGTCTATG
>DAOVEE010000080.1 GCA_030669135.1 Candidatus Bathyarchaeota archaeon
CTTATCTCTCTGGGTGTCCTGAGGGGCGCGACTATCCTGCCGTCCATGATCAGGGGCTTCAGCATGGGCTCCGTGTCTCCCCTGCACTCGCCGCACCTAGGCTGAGCCGCGTCGGCGGGCGTCACTATGTCGCTGAGGCACTCCTTGCACCTCCAGACCTGTTTCTTCCCGCCGAGCTTGCCCCGCTTGGCGTGGGGCACCCCGTCGACCTCGACGATGTCCATGGCGAAGTCGAGGGTGGGCGCCCCGCTGACCCATGTCCCCACGCCGAAGGCGTCCGCCCCGGCCTCAGCTAGCTCCTTCACCGTGTCCTCGTTGAGGCCCCCCGACACGAATATCTTGACGCCCTCGTGGCCCCTGAGGTTCAGCTCCCACCGTACCTCCTTCACTATCTTGGGGAAGCTGCCCCGCCTGGAGCTCGGGGTGTCGAGGCGTACCCCGTACAGCCGTTCCCCGAGGGTTTCGGCGGCCATTATCGCCTCGGTCTTCTCGTCGTAGTAGGTGTCCACGAGTATGACCCGGGGGGACTCGGGCTCGACCACCTCGTCGTACGCCTTCCATGCCTCGACCTGGTCGCCGAATGCTATCATGAGGGCGTGGGGCATGGTCCCGGTGGGCTGTAGGCCGCAGGTCTCGGCTCCAATGATGCTCGACACTCCGTCGAGGCCGCCGATGTAGCCGGCCCTATCCATGGCGGGGGCCAATGACGGGTGGATGCGCCTAACCCCGAATGATATCACCGGCTTGTCCCCCGCGGCGACCCTGACGTACGCGGCTCTGCTTGCGACCGCCGACTCTTGGCAGATGAAGCCGAGGAGCGGCGTCTCGTACTCGCAGAAGTCGTGGTATGTCCCCTCTATGGTGAGCACCGGGCTCCTGTAGCCGAGGCTGTCCTCGCTGTGGAAGAGGCTGCCCTCCGGCATGCAGTGGATGTCCACGGGGAGCCCCTCGAATAGGCGTGCGACCTCCTCGACGCCGCACAGGACGCCCCACGGGTGGTTGTCGGGGGGCGAGCCTATGGTCACCTCCATGACGACCCGGACCTTATCCTTTCCCTTCGCCTCCAGTATCTTCTTGGTGCGCTGGAAGTATACGTCGGTGGTGCGTCTCCGCCTGATGTCCTCGGAGGACGCTATGTGGAAGCCCTTCATCGTGGCTCTCCTAGCAGTTCCTCGGCTTCACCCGAGTCGGTGAGCTCGGCGTCGTACATGCGCCTCATGAACGCGAGGCTCGTCTCCTGCTCCTCCGGCGTCAAAGCGTTCACGCAGTCGGTGGGGACCACGACCCTGTACCCCCTGAAGTAGGCGTCGGCGGCGGTGTGCTGTATGCAGATGTTCGTGAGCACCCCCGTGAGCACAACCGGGTCCACCTTGAGCTCCCGGAGCAGCGCGTCCAGCCCCGTGGCGTAGAACGCGCTGTACCTGCGCTTGTAGAGCCTGTGGTCGCCTTCCGCGGGGGCGAGCATGGGCACCATCTCCGCCTCGTCGCTGCCGGCGACGGCGTGGCTGCCCCACACATCGAACTCGTGGTCCACCCCTTCAAGGTGGGCGTCTGTGACGTAGACGACGGGCGAGCCGCTCCGTCTGGCTGCCTCGATGAGCCTCTTGATGTTCGGGACCACGGCTTGGGCGTGGGCTCCTCCCAGCCTCCCCGTGACGAACTCCTTAATCATGTCTATTACGAGTAACGCTGCATTCAACTCTATCGATATGAGCTATGGGATGCCTCCGTATAACTTTATGAGGTTGAGGGCGGGGTTCCCCTGTTCCCTGCAACAAACTTTCAGCCTCATCGAATCGGCGTCGCCGTACTCGGCTGAACTCTCTCAGATGCAGTGTTTTGCGGGCCCCGCGCCTCCCCCGCCTGTTCCACATGTGGGTAACCCTCGGATCACAGCTGGGCTCCGCGAGGGCCGTCAACGTGGGTGCGTCGATTGTCGACGGGGTGACTTGAACTAGGAAACAAGGAGTATAACCGTTACTGTTTGAGCTTCTGTAGGGCTCGGCTCACACAGGCTGTGCAACTCTGAAGGGCCTCCATCTCCAGGAGAAACCGTGCATCCACTTCGGCTCCCTTCAGGCGTAGAACTGTGTCAGGTGATAGTCTATCTCCTTGGCTGATTATTGCTCCGGGAAGTTATGGGGGCTCAGTGTTTGGTGTGTATCCCATTTTTTCGTCTAAGGGTATATGCGAAATTATTTCGTATAGAGGTATATCCGAAAAAATTCCGTCTAAGGGTTTAGTCGAAATAATATCGTAGAATGGTTTAGACGAAATTATTTCGTCTAAGGGTTTATACGAAATCCGCTATCCACCCGAAACATAGAGACCATCGCACCGTAATACTCGGCTAACTCCTTTACGGCGCTTGACGCTCTCTCTGGGCCATAGAAAACGCTGTACTGGATCATCTCACCTCCTAGAGTTCCAAGTATCTCTTGTAGGTTCTGATAGAATCTTCCTACGGGTTGCTCGTCTCTGAAATCATAACAGACTATCCAGTTAGCCTCGTCTTGTTCGTTTTTTAGACTCTCGATGATTTTTTGGGCGATGCTTTTTCTACCCATTCCGATAACGGATGTACCTTTATACGAAATTATTTCGACTGCACCCTTATACGAAAAAAATCAGGGACAGCGAAAAATAACAAATTGGGAAACCTAGAAATACTCCCTGAACCATCTGAGTATGTGCCTTAGTCTCTCCTCTCTGTGTTTGGGTTTCCCGCCGCGGCTCAACTCGTGGTTCTCGCCGGGGAACCGGATAAGCTCCGTCGGTACGCCGTTGAGCTTCAGGGCGGTGAACCACTGCTCCCCCTCAGCCATGGGGCACCTGTAGTCCTCCTCGCTGTGGATGATGAGGCACGGCGTCTTGACGTTGCCTGCATAGTAGAGGGGGCTGTGCCGCATCTGCTCGACGAGGTCTCCTCCCCAGTACGTCTTCCTGCCGCTGATGCTCTCGGGCTGCATGAACCCTATGTCGCTGACGCCGAACTTGCTCACCCAGTTGCAGATGCTGCGGCACGTCACCGCCGCCCTGAACCTGTCGGTGTGGCCGATGATCCAGTTGGTGGTGTAGCCGCCGTAGCTGCCGCCGGTTAACCCGAGCCTTGTCTCGTCGATCCAAGGGTATCGCCTCAGAGCCTCGTCGGTGAAGTCCGTGAAGTCCTCGTAGTCCACCTCGCCGTAGTGCCTCATCACGGCCTGCGCGTACTCCTCCTCGTAGCCGGCGCTGCCCCGCGGGTTAGTGTATATCACGGCGTAGCCTTCAGCCGCTAGGAGCTGGAACTCCTGGAAAATGCCGTCGCCGTAGACTCCTCTGGGCCCTCCGTGCATCTCCAGCACACACGGGTACTTCCTACCTTCCTCCCAGCCAACCGGTTTAATAATCCAGCCTTCGACGACGCGGCCCAGCCGGTTGGTGAAGGTAAAGCTCCCCGGCTCAACGAGCTCTAGGCCGTTGAGAAGCCTGTCGTTGAACCTGCTTAGCCGCTTCTCCTCTCCGTCCAGCAGATAGAGTTCGCAGGGCCGGGTGGCGCTCATCGCGTTAAACGCTATCTTCGCGCCGTCCCCGCTGACGCTGAAACCGTCCACGACCCTGCCCCCGATGACCGTGTCCACCTCGCCGCCGTCTACCCCAACCTTGTAGACGTTGCAGTGCGGCGTGTCCGCGGTGAGGAAGTAGATGTGCTTCCCGTCGCTGCTCCACACGGCGCCCAGGTTGGGCGTAGAGACCCTTAGGCCGCTGCCGACGCCCATCCCGAGGCTCCTATCGAAGGCTTCAGTCAGGCATCGTTTCTCGCCGCCGCCTCTCGGCATGAGATACAAGTCGTAGTCCACGGCGAGCTCCTCTGGCTGGTCGTAGCCGATGAAGGCGATAGACTCCCCGTCTGGGCTGTAGCATAGGGCCGTGATGGCGCAGTCGCCTCCGGTTATCTTCTCCGGGTCCCCGCCCTTCGCCGGCACCTCGTATATGTCCCGGACCCTGGTGGTGTCCGCGTCGGGCTCCATGCTGGTGATGAACGCGATCTCCTTGCCGTCCGGGCTCCACTGGGCGTACTCTACGTCGTACTCGCCGTCCGTGAGCTGCCTGGGCTTCCGCCCCTGCCTCACGGTGAAGAGGTGGGTTCTCCTCCCCTCGAAGTAACCCATGGCGTTGAACTTGTACCTTATCCGTCTGATCACCTTGACGTCGGTGTCCTCGGGCTTCTCATCCGTCCAGACCTTGCTTGTGAAGAGTATGTCCCTGCCGTTGGGAGCCCACTTGGGGCTGCCTACGCCCTCATCGGTCTCCGCCACAAGCGTGGCCTCGCCGCCCCGCAGCGGTATCACGAATAGCTGGGTCTTCTTCTCGGGCTCCCTGCCCCTCGACAGGAACAGCAGCTTAGAGCCGTCTGGGCTCCACCTTGGGCTGGTGTCGCTGCCTTGGCCGTGGGTGAACTGGCTGAGGGCGCCTGTCCCGGTCTCCGCCATCCAGATGTGGCGATCATACCTGTCCTCTTCGTGTTCTACGGCGCTGAGCACGAAGGCGATCATAGAGCCGTCAGGGCTTATCTGGGGGTCCGAGACGAACTTGAATCTCCGCAGGTCCTCGACCTTTATCCTGCGCTTAGCCATAATGCATCGGAATAGAATAGGGCGTTCAACGAGTTAAGATTTCAGCTATGGAAGCCGTCCAGCCGCCTCCAGCCCGTCGGCGACATCCGTCAATCCGAGGGAGACCAGCGTCTCCTTGGTCTGCCACCCCGTCCCGGGGTCCCAGCCGTGGAGACCGTAGTACTCGTCGAGCATACGCTCCCACTCCTCGTGGTCTATGTGTTCCCCGGCGTAGGGGCCGGACTTGACCGGCTCCTCCCAGTACCTCTTCGGCGGGTAGTCGTCTCGTCTCGTGAAGCCGCCGTGGAGCGTGTTGAACGCCTTCTCCAGGTTGTGCACCTGAAGCCCTATCCGCATGAACCTCTCGACGTCGAGGTGCATCCCCGTGAGGCTTGACGTCAGTTCCGCGAGATGGTGGGCCGCGTGCCCTGAGGCCTCGGTCTCCCATGAGAGGAGGCCGTTGTTGTAGAGGCACGTGCCCGTCATGTCGAGGATAGCCTTGTACTGCTCCTGCATGTACACCCTCCACGGCACGCCGTCGTAGCTAAGAAACCGTTCGGGGCTGAACGAGTGGATGGCTCCCCTGAGATGGCGTCCAGCGGCTGGGGAGGTCACTACGCCGAAGCCCCAGCCCTTGCTTACCCTGATCCCGTCTACGCTGTCCTGGCCTTTGATGTGGACGGCGAACTCCTCCGAGCCTCCGCCCAGCCTCTCGGCGGCGGTCTTGACGCCGTCCGCCAGGAAGCCGCCGAAGCCCTCCCTGTACGCCAGTTTCTCTAGGAGGGTTATGACCGCGTCGTGGTTGCCCCACGTCAGCTCTAGGCCGTCGGTGTCCTTCTTGGTGAGGAGCCCCTTCTCGTAGCACTCGAATGCCCAACCGATGACCACGGAGGCGTTGTCGCCGTCGAGGCCCAGCTGGTTCGTCAGTAGATGGGCTTTTATCGCCGCCTCAGGGTTGTCGCAGTCCACCCGGGTGCAGAAGCTGTTGCTGCTGTTGTTCCACCAGCCCTCCCCCTCCACCTTGTAAGGGCCGTCGGGGACCACCATCCACGGCATGCAGCCGACGGGGCAGCCGAAGCAGGCTAGTATCTTCTTCCTGTAGGGCTTGATGGTGTCCCCCGCCACCCGCTTGATCTTCTCAGGGTCCCAGTAGTCGTCCTGGCCGTTCCTTACGGGCCTGAACCCTGCCTCCCACGCGGGGCTGCCGTAAACGCTCTCGACGCCGTAGTACCCGTCCTTCCTGTACAGCTTGGCCTTCGGGAACTGCTCTATCTTCTTTCTGGCGGCGTCCACCGCCTCGATGAATCTCTCGGGTTCGGCTACGGTGACTGGCAGGCTTCCCCTGGCCGCGACTGCCTTGAGGTTCTTGCTTCCCATGACGGCGCCCACCCCGGAGCCGCCCGCCGCCTTGGCTCTGTCGGAGAGTATGCACGCCGACTTCACCTGGTTCTCGCCGGCTGGGCCTATGCCTATGACGCGGACCTCGTTGTCGTTTCGGCTGGACCGGATGGCTCTCTCCGTGTCCCACGTGGTCTTGCCCCAGAGCCCCCCGGCGTCCACTAGCTCGGCCTCTCCGTCGCTGAGCCACAGGTAGACCGGGTTCTCCGCTCTGCCGGTGATGACGAGGCTGTCGTAGCCGGCGTACTTCATCTCTGCGCCGAAGTGGCCGCCGCAGTTGGCGGAGCCGACGCCCCCCGTGAAGGGGCTCTTCGTGTCTATGGACACCCTGGAGCAGAAGGGTGAGAGGGTGCCCACGAGGGGTCCGACTCCGAAGAGCAGCATGTTCTCCGGGTCGAGGGGCATAGTCGATGGGCTCAGCTCGTCGAACAGAACCCGGGCGTTGACTCCTCTGCCCCCGACGTATCTCTCAGCGTACCTCATGGTGGGTTCCTCAGTGATCCTCTCCTCGGTGAGGTCGACGCGGAGTATTCTACCCGCGTAGCCGTGGGGCTTCACCGTGACACCTTCCTAGCGCCGTAGGCGCAGTATTTGACGCAGAGCGGCGTCTCCTCCCCCTCGCAGAGGTCGCACGTCGAGTCGATGGACAGCGTGATGACGGCGGTGTCGTTGTCCCTCGATACACGGGTGCTGCTGCGCGACGGGTTGAACATCCTGTGCCCGGTGTGGTGGAACGAGCAGGCTGATTCGCACATGCGGCAGCCCTGACACTTCTGGGGGTCGAGAAGAATCATCGCGATCGGAAACCGTGAGGAGAGTCCAAATATAAGATTTTGGGGAGAGTCACTCCTTGAGAAGCCAGTAGAGGAGCCCCTTCTGGGCGTGCATCCTGTTCTCGGCCTGGTCCACCACTACAGACTGGGGCGAGTCCATGACCTCGCTGGTTAACTCCAGCCCCCTGTGGGCGGGCAGACAGTGCATGACGATGCAGTCGGGCTTGGCCTTCTTGACCAGCTCCGTGTTAACCTGGTAGGGCGGGAACATCTTCATGCGTTTCTGTTTCTCCTCCTCCATGCCTGCGCTGACCCAGACGTCGGTGTAGATGACGTCGGCGTCCTTCACGCCTGTCGACGGGTCGTGGTCTACCTTGACCCTGCCTTTGTTGTCTTTGACTTTCTCGAGGAGCTCGTGGCTAGGGCTGTACTGGGGGTCGTCCGGGCATACCACGGCTACGTTCATCCCCATGCTGGTGCACCCGATGACGGTGGACGCCGCCGTGTTGCAGCCGCCGTCACCTACGTAGGCGATCTTCAGGCCGCCTAGGCCGCCCTTCTTCTCCTGGATGGTGAGGAGGTCGGCCATGTTCTGGCACGGGTGGTAATTCTCTGTCATGCCGTTGATGACGGGCACCGTCGCCGACGCCCCTATCCTCTCCATGGCCTCCTGCTTCAGCACCCGGGCCATGATGCAGCTGCTGTACCTGCTGAGCACAGCGACGCCGTCCTCCAGGGTCTCGCTCCTGCTGAACCCGCCCTCAGAGACGCCGTAGAAGATGGCGTGGCCGCCGAGCCCGGTCATCCCTGCCTCGAAGCTTATCCTGGTGCGTAGGGACGGCAGCTCGAAAAGCATAATGAGGGTCTTACCCTCCAACGCGTGCAGATATTTCTCGGGGCTGCCCTTTATTTCGGCTGAGAGGCTGAGCACCGCGCCCAGCTCCTCGCTGGACAGGTCGAAGTCGCTTAGTACGTGTTTCAAGTCAATCACTTTTAATTGATTCAGAGTTGAACATACAATTCCGCCGGATTATATCGTTTACGGCATAAAAGCCATGAAAATAGGCATCATCGTTCCATTTGTTGCATCTAATTTGCGTGTTCTCCCCCCAGCCCCACCCCGGGATGAGGCCCTGCTTCTCCAACCCGTACATGAACAACATTATGAACATGAAGCCCACAAAGAAGACGGCCCCCTCCATAACGTCATCCAGGTTAGAGAAGTCCCTCCCAGCGAAGGCACCTGATAAAAGGATGACGACACCGGTGATGTAGCAGGCGGCGGCTCTCCTGTTCAACCCAAGT
>DAOVEE010000163.1 GCA_030669135.1 Candidatus Bathyarchaeota archaeon
TCGCTCCGTCGATGATAGAGCTCGCCGAGAAGATGAACAGACACGGCGGGAGATGCAGGTACGTCCTCAACGAGAGGGACGACCTAAGGATATTTGGGGGCAACCACTTCGATCTCATCTACTCGAACATCACGCTGCAGCACATGGAGCCACGGTACGCGTTCAGGTACATCAAGGAGTTCCTCAGAGTCCTGAGCACGGACGGGATACTGGTCTTCCACAGGCCGAGTAAAAGGACGGGAAAAAACACGCTGGATTACCTGCCGAGGAGGGCCTCGGCGTTCCTCCAGCGGCTGCTGCTCGGCGGAGCTATGGAGATGTACGGTGTACCGAGAAACGTCCTGATGGAGTTCATAGAGGATCTGGGAGAAGAAATCCTGCTCATCAAACAGTCAGGTGGCGCAGGGCCGTCATGGGAGACCTACGAGTACTTCGTAACGAAGCGGAGCCCCTAAACGACAGCCTGACGCACGGGCTTTTATCTTCTCACCAGCATTTTTATTACACGCGTCAGCATAGAACGCGAAAAGGTGCATAGGATGCGCGTAGCCGTCGTCGACAAGGAGCGGTGCAGGTCCGACAAGTGTGACCACGTCTGCGTCAGGTTCTGCCCCATGGTGCGCACTCGAAGGGAGGCTATACGTATCGACGATGAGGGCAAGGCGTACGTCAGCGAGTTCATCTGCAGCGGCTGCGGCATCTGCGTACGCAAGTGCCCCTTCGACGCGCTGCGCATAGTCAACCTCCCAGACGCGCTGGAGAAGGACCACATCCACCGGTTCGGCCCCAACGAGTTCACGTTGTTCAGGCTACCGACGCCCCGGAAGAACGAGGTGGTGGGGCTCATCGGCCGCAACGGCATAGGCAAGTCCACCATACTAAAGATCCTGTCCGGCGAACTGGTGCCCAACATGGGGAACCACGAGAAGCCCGCCGAGAAGGAGGCGGTGCTGGAGTACTTCCGGGGCAAGCCCCTGGAGGAGTACCTCGGCGGAGTCTACGACGGCACCATGAAGGCCGTGCACAAGCCACAGTACGTGGACAAGATCCCGCGGGTGGTGAAGGGAAAGGTTGGAGACGTGCTGAGGAAGCTCGACGAGCGCGGCGTCCTGGGCACGATCATCGACGACCTCGAGATAGGTCATCTATTGGACCGTGACGTGGATGTGCTCAGCGGAGGCGAGCTCCAGAGGTTCGCCATCGCGACGGCGATCTGCCGCGACGCCCAGATCTATCTCTTAGACGAGCCCAGCAGCTTCCTGGACATCTACCAGCGGACGAGGGCTGCGCGGATCATCAGGAACCTGGCCGATGAGGACAGGATGGTGGTGACGGCGGAGCACGACCTCGCCGTCCTGGACTACATGAGCGACGACGTCTTCATCCTCTACGGCGAGCCCGACGTATACGGCATCGTGTCCAACGTCCACGTTGTGAGGGAGGGCATCAACATCTACATCAACGGCTACATCCCCGACGAGAACGTGAGGTTCAGGCAGACACCCATAGTGTTCCACGAGAAGCCGCCCGTCGAGGCGCAGGAGCGGACCCACAACATGCTCGAGTGGTCCAAGCTGGTGAAGGACTATGGCGCGTTCAAGCTGGAGGTGGAGGCAGGCGGCATATCCATGGGGGAGGTGGTGGGCATCCTCGGGATGAACGGCATCGGCAAGACGACGTTCGTGAAGATGCTCGCCGGCGTCGAGGAGCCCACAGAGGGAGACGTCAGCGACCCAAACATCAAGGTGAGCTACAAGCCCCAGTACATCAGCGGCGACATAGAGGGCACCGTCGAGGACGTGCTCAGGAAGGCCGCCGGAACCAAGTACGTCGAGAACTGGTACCAGGCCGAGATCATCGAGCCTCTGAACGTGAAGCGGTTCCTGGACAGGGATGTGAGCATCCTCAGCGGCGGCGAGCTCCAGCGGGTGGCCATCGCGGAGTGCCTCAGCAGGGACGTCGACATCTACCTGCTGGACGAGCCCAGCGCCTACCTTGACGTGGAGGAGCGGCTGGCGATGGCCCACGCCATCAGACGCATCACCAAGATGCGGGCCGTGACCGCGTTCGTCGTCGAGCACGACATAGTCACCCAGGACTTCATCGCGGACAAGCTCATGGTTTTCACCGGGGAGGCGGGAGTATACGGACACGCGGGAGACCCTGTGAGCCTCGAGGACGGCATGAACGGCTTCCTCAAGGAGATGGAGGTCACCTTCAGGCGCGACCCGGACACCAAGCGGCCCCGCGTCAACAAAACGGACAGCAGGCTCGACAAGGAGCAGAAACAGTCGGGCCGATACTACTACAGCCTCTAGTGCACGTTGAGGAGCAGCGCTATTATCGCCACCGCTACCCCCGACACCACCATCTTCAACCCGGAGTACAGGATGTTCTCCCCGCTGATCCTGCCGAGGTAGACTCCCAGGACGAACAGGGTGAAGAGGCTGGCGCCGATGGAGGCGATGAAGGCCGTGGCTACGTCAATCAGCCTAGGCACCAGGAGGAAGGGGATGACGCTGGGTATCGAGGCTAGGAACGGGGCGGAGCCGTCGACCAGGGCCGCGAAGACCGAGATGAACCTGTTGGCCCTGCCGTAAACCGTGTCGTCGAGGTTGACCAGCATAGCGTCCTCCAGCTCGTTGAGGCTGTGGCTCCTCTCGGCGCTCTCCGTCATGTAGGTGCCGCTGAACCCCGAGACCATCATGGCGATGCCGCTGGTGATGATGACGCCGATGACGCTGCGCGGGTCATGGATTTGGCTAATGTAGGCTCCTATCACGACTCCTAGGCTGGTCATGGCGCCGTCGAAGGCGTTCATGGCGAAGTACCTGCGTATTATCTTCTGGGCTCCCGTGATCTGGAAGTAGGTGCCGATGTCGTCGAGGCTATTCTTTATGCTGTCCTGGACCCGTTCGATGCCGTTCCGTTGGTCGTCCTCTGACGGCTCTTCCACCTGTCTAGAACTCCTCGCCGTGGCAAGAGCCACATAAAACAGGGTTCAGAATGATGTTCATGTAGTTCCGAACACTCAGAACGGGTACACCGGTACAGGCTAATAAAACTTATGCAACCCCACACCAGTAACACGCAATTAGAGGACGTAGAGGTACCAGGCGGCGTCGTCAGGGTACGGTTCAAGGAACACGAGAACCTGCTGGGGATGACGGACGGGTTTGTTATACTCGTGGAGAATATAGAGAGCGTCTCCACCGCCAAGGTGAGCTGCAAGTACCCCAGGATGGGCAGCTATGGCCCCCGGGACGGCATGGTTTTCTACTACATGAGAGACGGAGACAAGGTCGTCACCTTGAACCTCAGAGGCCACAGGTACAGCAAGGTGATGGTCGAGGTAGGCGACAAGGAAGCGGTGGCCGAGGCCATGAGGAAGTATATGCAGAGGTAGGGACGGCTTACAAGTTAAATCCTGAGCAGCATCCATATACCCATGGCTTCTGACGGGAAGACCCGGTGCTGGGGCGACAAGGATCCCCTCGCCAGGGCCTACCACGACGAGGAGTGGGGAGTCCCGGTCCACGACGATCAGGTTCTGTACGAGTTCATACTGCTGGAGGGAGTCCAGGCGGGGCTCAGCTGGTCCACAGTGCTAAAGCGCAGAGAAAACTACCGCAGGACCTTCGACGGGTTCGACCCCGTTAAGATCGCGGAGTACACGCAGGCCAAGATCGATGAGCTGGTCCAAGACGCCAGCATAATAAGGAACAGGCGCAAGATCATGAGCCACGTCAAAAACGCCGAAGCCTTCCTCAAGGTACAGGAGGAGCACGGTAGCTTCGACGAGTACCTCTGGGCCTACGTGGACCACAGGCCCATCATGAACGAGTTCACCGGCTGGAAGGAGGTGCCGGCCGGGACGGATCTCTCCACGAGGATAAGCAAGGACCTGAAGAGGCGCGGGTTCAGCTTCGTGGGCCCCACCATCATGTACGCCTACATGCAGAGCGTGGGCATGGTCAACGACCACCTCACCAGCTGCTTCAGGTGGCGGGAGATCAAGGAGCAGTACGGCGGGTGAGCACCGGTGGTGACTGAGAT
>DAOVEE010000147.1 GCA_030669135.1 Candidatus Bathyarchaeota archaeon
GCCTCAGGGTAGTACCTGAGGCTGCCGTTGAATATCACCGACTGGGTCTTCGGCGCCACCGTCACCCATCCTGTGAACACGGTGAGGGGGTTCACGTAGAACTGGTTGTTCACGGTGGCAGACGCGCCCACCGTGGGGTCCGGTATGAGGTCTCCCTCGTAGGTCTCGGACGTGAAACCGGTCACGGGGTACCATCTGCCCCCGGTATAGTTCTCCGCGGGCACCCTTCTTAGGTACCTCGTCTTGGGTGGGAGCCGCAGCTCCATGATGGGGCCGAGCGTCCTGGGCTCCACGCCCCCCACCTCGACCTCGTCGGATGATTTGCTGAGGGCCCCGGGGTTCATTATGGGGCTAGCGGGCCCGGGCTTGTCCTCGTCCAGATCGAGGCGCGTGATGTCTCCTAGTATGTTTATGGCTGTGCTTAGCATCCCCACGCTTAGGGTTAGCACTAACAGTAGGAGTGCGAGCCTCGCGTACCGGTTCAACCTGTTCGAATACTCTCATTGAGGGGTTTTATTCTTTTACTAACCGGAGGAGCCTTTTTCAGGGCTCTCCCAACCGTCGTCTCTTTTTTTTGTTACATTCCTTTATATTTGCCTCAAAACTTTCCCCCTTTTTTACATGGTAAATGTCAACGTACATGTCAAGTTATTCCCGGGAGCCGAGAGTAACCCATCGACGTGCATAAATACTTTAGCCCATCCAAGCCCCCGATATACCATGTGGACCGTCAAATCCGAGTCAGGCCGGCTCCACGCTGTGCTCATCCAGGACTCCACCGAGCAGCTGTGGACCAGGAGGATGCCATTCGCGGGCATGGAGTCCAGCCTACACTACGTCGAGCGGGACCCCCACGCCCAGATGGACCCGGGCCACGAGGAGTGGCTCCAGCTACCCAAGATACTCAGAGACGAGGGCGTCCAGGTCTTCGAGGTCAAGTCCATGCTGACGAAGATACTCGAGGACGCCACCGCCGCGGAGCGTGAGCAGATAGTCGAGGACGTGTGGGACGGGGTGCCCGAGAAACCCGACCCGGAGAAGCTGACGGTCGACCACCTCTTCTGGGGACATCCTCCGAAACCCTACTTCGACCGGCAGCGGGACCAAGTCGTACTCCCCGATTTCAGGCGCGTCGCGTGGACCTACACCCGGGACACCAGCTTCACCACACAGATTGGGACGGTCATCTGCAACATGAGGCGTTACAGCCGCCGTTACGAGCCCCGGGTGGTCAAGCTCTGCTACGAGCATGACCCCGTTCTCAGCGAGAACGTAGATATTGTGTACGACGCCAACGACGCAGAGGAAGTCTTCACCGAGCCCCCATGCGTCGAAGGCGGTGACACCCAGATCCTAGACGAGGAGACCATCGCCATCGGCGTCGGGCAGAGGTCCACGGTCACCGGTGTCCTCGAGACGGCTAAGAGGCTCTTCGATGTAGACACCGACGGCGATCTGAAGTATGTATGCGCCGTCAGCCTCGCCGACAGGCCCGCCGTGGACTACATGCACCTGGACGTCACCATCAACTACCCTGACAGGGGCAAGGCCCTTGTCATGCCCTACGTCTACGACACGGAGCTTGTGGACGACTACCCGCCGAAGAGGCTGCTCCTCAAGACGCTGGAGGCCATAATGGCGCAGAGCGAGGCCCATGGGCGGCCGCTGGCGCCCCTCGTCCAGCCCGACAACTTCAGGAGCCTCGGCAGGACAGCGGTCTACGTGAACCGCGGAGGAAGGCCCGAACTTCTGAGGACGGAGACGAGCTTTCTCGACTTCCTCATTAAGGAGGGTAAGCTGGAGAAGGACGGGTTGATCTACGTGGGCGGCGTCCCCGAGAACCCTTTTGACGTGGATCACCTGCTGGAGGCCATGATGGAGCAGAGCCGCGGCGCCACAAACATCGTGACCGTGAAGCCTGGGGTTGTGATCGCCTACGACAGAAACAGGAGGACCAACCAGGAACTCAGGGACCACGGGGTGACTGTGCGCGAGTGGAGAAGCAGCTACCTGGACCTGCTGGGCGGCCCCCACTGCAGCACCAGCCCACTGTGCCGCGACCCAGCTTAAACCCTATAAGTTGTAGAACAGTCATTACCGCGGGTTCATCAGGTGAAGAGCGTCCGTGAGAGATTCAATTTCATGCGAGGTAACATGCTTGTCCTCACGGTCCGCCAAACGATAGGCATGTTCTTCAGAGGCATGGTGTTTCCCTACGCTTCGCTCTTCATCCTCGAGGTGGGCGGCACCTCATCCCAGATTGGCATAGTGAACAGCCTCCGCCCCTTGGCGGGGCTCCTCATGTTCCCGATTTCAGGGTATTTGACCGACCGAACCAGCAGAGTGAAACTTATCGCGTTGGCCGGCTACCTGTCAGCCGCTAGCATGCTTCTGTACGTCTTCGCGCCGAGCTGGGAGTGGATCGCCTTGGGGGCCTTGATCCAGGGTTTCATGGTGTTCCAGTTCCCGCCCACCTCCGCCATCCTAGCAGACTCTCTCACCCCCGAGAACCGAGGAACCGGCATTGCGGCCATGAACTCTCTGGCCACCGGTTTCTCGTTGTTCAGCTCATACATCGCCGGTATGCTTCTCGAGATGCTTGGCGTCAGCTTGGGGATGAGGATCCTGTATGGGCTTCTCGCTTCTTCCAGCTTCGTCACCGCCATCTTGGTCTCACGGTACATGGAGGACACCACGGAGGTAGCTGGCTATGATACCCTTCCCTCTATGGGTACGATTCTCCGTGAAACATACAGCGGGGTCCCTGAACTCGTGAGGGGGCTACCCCGATCCGTCAAGGCTCTCGGTGTCGTCGTCCTCATGGGTTTCATAGGCAACGCCGTGGCCAGCCCGTTCTGGGTGGTCTATGTCGTCGAGGAGGTCGGGTTATCCAGTTTAGACTGGGGGCTGATTATAATGTTCGAGATGATCCTCAAGACGCTGTTAACGTTCCCGGCCGGGTTGCTGGTGGACAGGTACGGGAGGACTAGAAACCTTCTCGCCTCCTTGCTGGTCTCCCTGTTATCGATGCCTCTGATAATCTTCGCGGAAAGTTTCTACCAGGTCTTAATTATACGTTTGGCGGTCGCCGTGGCGGGGGCGCTGTTCACTCCGGCCAGCACCGCCTTGATGGCCGACTACGTTCCCCGTGAGATGAGGGGCCGGGTCATGGCCGCGCTGGGCAGGGGTAGCATGTTGGTCGGGGCAGCCGGCGGCGGAACCGGGGGACCAGGGATGGGGTACCTGTTCACCGTCCCGGTGATGGCCGCGTCGATCATAGGCGGTCTGCTATACGCTGTGAACCCCGCCTACCCGTGGTACTGCTTTCTAGCTACGACTGTGGTACAGGTGCTCGCCCTCGTTCTGTTTATCAGGGACCCCGAGGAGGCCCACTGACCTGCTGTGGCTTTGAGTCGGTTATTGTTTCTGGTGGTTGGCGGTGTCTTTTGGGTTTGTTCCTAGTTACATGGAACTAGATTTTTAAAGAGTGTTAGAAGTGGCGGAAGCAACGTTCGTCGGTGAACGCCATGGCGATGCCGTTCTCGTCGCACGCCTCGATGACTTCCTTGTCCTTGACGCTGCCGCCGGGCTGTATGCACGCCGTGACCCCGTGCTCGGTAAGGAGGTCGATGCTGTCCCTGAAGGGGAAGAAGCCGTCCGACGCCAGCACCGAGCCCGGCACCGCGTCTCCATGCCCTCTCATCACCGCCTTCTCCAGTGCTAGCTTCACGGCTGTGACCCTGTCCTGCTGCCCGGTGCCGACGCCGATGGATGCGTTGTCCTTGCTGAGCACGACGCCGTTGCTGCGCACGTTCATGCAGACGTACCAGCTGAAGATCAGGTCTTTCACCTCTTGGGGTGTGGCTTCGCGCTCGGTTACGAACCGGAGGTCGCCGGGGCCCTTGATCTTGGTGAGCATGGGGGCCTGGAGCACTATGCTTCCGTCCATCTGGACGCTGATGTCCAGCGGCTCCGGCGGGTCCCCCACGTACTTACTGATGGCGTCGAGGCCGCGTGCCTGCATTATGCGGATATCCTTCTTCCTCTCGAAGTGCTCCATGCAGCCGTCCTCATAGCCTGGGGCCACCACGCCCTCGACGTAGCTGTTCATTATCTCCTCGGCCGTGTCGGAGTCCACGACGGTGTTGAAGCCCACGACGCTACCGTAGGCAGCCAAGGCGTCACAGTCCCTGGCTTTGGCGTAGGTCTCTCTCAGGGGCTCGCCGGGGCTGTTGCGGGCGGCGACGCCGCTGGGGTTGACGTGCTTCATGACGGCACAGGCGGGTTCCTCAAAGTAGCTGACGATGCGGAGGCTGTTGTTCACGTCCTCGACGTTGGTCATGCTGAGGCCTCGCTTCCCTGTCTTCAGTATCTTGACGTCGCCGACTGTGAGAGGCGTCCCCTGTGGCGCGTAGAATGCGGCCGGCTGGTGGGGGTTCTCTCCGTACCGGAGGCTCATCTTCTTCCTGTACACTGTCTCGTGGTCGCCTATTATGATCCTCATCTCCTCTGGGAACGACTCCTCGAGGGCGGTCCTGTACTTCCTCCTCATGGACTTGGGTTTGCTCATAGGTTCTCCTCCAGGTAGCTCACGATGGCGGAGTCGTAGCCCGCCGTCCGCTTGAACGCGAGGAGGGCGTATCTCCGCCTCAGCTCGGTGGTGAGCTCTCCGCCGTTCCCCTTCAGGGTCTCCACGACCTCGGGGTACTGGACCGGGTCGATCACTATACAGACCTTGTCGTACAGCAGCGCCGCCTTGGCGGCTGACCGGGTCATGGCGGGGCCGCCTATGTCGATGTTGTCACCGGCTTTGATGAGGTCGGCTCCCCCGGCGACGACTTCCTCGAAGGGGTAGAGGTTGCAGACCACCATGTCGATGGGCTTGACGCCGTTCTCCTCCATCCACCTCCGGTGGTCGGGGCGGTCACTGTCGAGGAGGAGGCCG
>DAOVEE010000027.1 GCA_030669135.1 Candidatus Bathyarchaeota archaeon
ATGTCCTACCGCAAGCTGGATAAGGCTCTGAGGGAAGTCGAGGTCGACTTCGGCGAGACGCCGGACTAGTTTTTTAAACCCAAATACCTCAATCTGGTTAGGTTGATCGAGCCCTACATACTGATCCTGCTGGCCGTCATAACTGCTGTTAGCTACTTCGTCGTCTTAAGGATGGTCTTCGACGACAACTTCGAGGCGAGGTTCAGGGTATACCAGGAAAGGCAGAGGAGCCTTCTCATGAGGGAGAATGAGGAGTTCGTGAGCTCGATGCAAGGCGTCATGGAACTGGACCCGGAGTCTGTGGAGGCGTCGGGCTTCGGTGAGAAGTGGCGCCACAAGCTGGCGAGCATCGACGAGGTGCTTGAAAGGCGGAGGGAGCTAGAGGGCAAGGTCCACATGACATACTACGGCCTCATCGCCTCCGTGTTGACTTCGGCGGCGGCGCTGAGCATCCCCGGCGGGATACCGCTGCCCTTCAACAACGTTCTCTACGTGACCAGCTTCAGCTGGTGGCTCCTCCTCGGGGCACTCCTGTGGATGATGTGGCTGCTCCTGAGGTACCAGATGGTGAACGGCGAGCTCAACAAGACAGGGTTCGACGACCGCAGAGGCATAAGGATAGGCTCGGGGGAGAACATAGTGTCCAAGCTCTTCAGCCGGCTCTCGGAGGCCCTGAGCCGCTAGAGGTCCACCCTGTCCTTGTACCTGAACTGCTTCTCGTAGAGCTCCTCCACCCTCTGCAGCGTGTCGGCCTCCTCGGGCCCCTTGTCCTCCCTTATCCGCTTGACGCGGGCGAACCTGAGGGCGTACCCGGACTCGTAGTGGGGGCTCCTCTGGATCTCGTTGAAAGCCACCTCCACGACGAGCTCGGGGCGGACGTGCACAGTGTAGCTGGACTCGGATACCTTGAGGCTCTGAAGCCTCTCTGTCATCCACTTGAACTGGTCGTCCGTGAGGCCCTTGAACGTCTTCCCTATCACCATGCACCTGTTCCCGTCCCAGACGGCGAGGTGGTAGTTGCTCAACCAGCCCCTCCTCCTGCCTGAGCCCCAGTCGGCGGCGGCGACCACCACGTCCAAGGTCTCGGCCTCCTTGATCTTGAACCACGCCTTCCCCCTGGAGCCCGGCGTGTACGGGCTGTCCAGCCGCTTCGCCATCAGCCCCTCATGCCCCATGGCCAGCGCCTCCTTGAGGAACCGCTCCGCCTCATCAGGGCTCGACGTGACTACCCTCTTCGCCAGAAGCTCCCCCGGAGCGACGGCCCCCAAGGTCTCCCAGCGCCGCCGATAGGGCTCGTCGATGAGCAGCTCACCGTCTAGGTAGAGCGCGTCGAAGAGGTGCAGCCTCAGCGGGACCAGCTCCACCATCGTGTCGACGTTCTTGACCCTCGTGAAACGGCGCATGAGGTCCTGGAATGGTAGAGGCCTGCCGTTCGTCCCGACGGCGACCACCTCACCCTCCAAGATGACGTCGCCGCCCCCGATCCTCTGCTCGACCAGCTCCACGACCTCCGGGACGCTGTCTGTGACGTCTGAGAGCCTGCGGCTGAAGACTCGTGTCTCCCTGTCCCTTCGATGGATCTGGATCCGGGCGCCATCGTACTTATGCTCGAACGCCGTCTCGCCGCCGTGCACCTCGATGGCCTCCGCGGCGTCCTCCGCCATGTTGGCGAGCATCGGCTTCAGCGGCACGAACAGGCTGGCCTTGATCTTGGTTAGCCCCGCCTCCCCCTGTGACAGGGCCACCTCGGCGATCCTTCCCAGGTCCCCGGTCATCATCAGGGCGCGGCGGACCACTCCCAGAGGGGCGTCGCACGCCTCCGCTATAGCCTCAAGCATCACGCCCTCGCTGGCCCCTATCCTCATCTCACCGAAGATGATCCGCATCAGGATGTCCGTCTCGTCGCTGTCGGCGGACGTGAGCAACCCCTCTATAAGCTGCTCCTTGAGCCTCCTAGACCCTGGGCCCGACGCAGCCGCGACACTGGACAGGGTTTCATGGACCTTTTTGATGGTCAGCTGCTTACTGAAGAGGGTGGTCTGGCCGCCGTGGTTCAGCACGTTCCGTACGGTGCTCCACCCGACGTCAAGGCTCCGCGGGTCGAACTCGGGAAAAACCGTTCCCACTAACAGGAGCACCGCCGGCGCTACCTCGTCGGGCTCCAGCCTCCTGAGGAAACCGGCTATGAGGGCCGTCTTCTCCTTCCGCTTCGCGGTGGCCTCCAGGCCCCTGCACAGCGCGGCGAGCTCGCCGAACCCGGTCTCAGGCGTTGCGGCCGCCTCCGATATAGTCTGTGAGGCTCCGCTGGCTGCTCGCGGCGCGCATCCTCTTCACCAGTGTCTCCACGCGTCTCGGGCTGAAGCTGCGCTCTCCGCAGAGGAACCCTACCAAGCCCTCCTCGTCCAGTTCCCGCGTCTCCACGTCGTATATCTCCGTGATCTCGGGGTCCAAGTATATGTCGCGGATGACCTGATACGTGTCTGGCACTTTGGCGAGGGTCTCCTCCGGCAGCTCCTCGATGGAGCCGTGTCTCCTCATGAGCTTAAGCGCCGTCTTAGGCCCTATCCCCTTTATGCCTTCGTTGAAGTCTGTGCCCACGAGTATGGAGAGGTCGATGAGCTGCTCCCTCGTGATCCCCAGCTCCGAGAGGAACCCCTCCAGCTCTATGAGCTCGGGCTCAAGCCTCCGCGCCCTCCCCTTGCTGGGGAGCCACTCCTCCCCACTTATCGTGAGGTATCTCAACAACCGGGGCGTCCCGAACAGGAGGGAGTCGTAGTCTCTGCTGTTGGCGGCCCAGACGTCCCCCCTAGACGCCATGTACGCAGCCTGTGCCTCCCCCTCCCCGGGGGCCTGCACCCACGGTATGCCGAGCAGAGTAAGCAGCCTCTTCGTGTCGTCCAAGCCTTCCCTTGTCAGCCTCCCCGTCATCACGGCCTTAGAGTAGGCCTTCGCGTAGTCTCCGCGGCTCACGGCCTCCCTATACTCCTCCTCTGCCTTCCGCTTGGCTTCCCGGCGCTTCTCCACCTCTCTCTGCTTCAGCTCCGGTGGTCTGCCGTCGAAGACTATTACCAGCTTCATGCCGTAGTCCGAGACGAGTCGGGTGGTCCTGAAGGCTAGGCCGACGAGGTGGCTGGTTACTCTCCCCTCGCTGTCCATGAGGGGCGTCCCGTCCCTGGCCCTGATGAGGGCGAGGAACTGGTGGAGCACGTTGAAGCCGTCCACGGCGAAGCTCCTGCCCTTGAGGTCATCTAGGCTCAGCGTCTTCTTCGCGATTATGGGTGTGAGGAGAACTCCCAACGGAACCATTCAAGCTAAGTAGCAGCCGAATAAATCGGTTTCCCGTCACAGACCATAGAGAAGTAGGTGGTAGACGGATTTTACGGCTTAGAGTGCTGCATCTACAGGGGAAAGGAAGAGAGAAAAGGAAGGGTTGTCCGCTTCAAGGTGTGTCGCATTTCACATATATCTACATGATGTCGAGAACTATTTGCGGGTAACAGGAATTAATTTTGATTCAGTTAAATTAGGTCAAGCTCAAGACTGTTCCTCATATACAGAGCCAGGGATTTGGGCGAGTGACATAGTGGCCGGTGCTTACAGGTATGCATACGTCAATTCTGATATCAAATACAGTCAATTACTTGTCAACAAAATCTATGATGGTCATCGTCTTTATTGGCAGAAGTAAGGCGGTCCACACGATACTCCCACTCAGGTCTTAACCCCTCTCGCCACAAGGGCACGGTTTCTCGTGGACTTACCCGCCTCAATTGAGCGTAACGATTACTGATATATATGTTTTTAGAATCTTCAATCGATATTAAAAGGTGAAGCCTAACAAAATGTATAGTATCTCAATAATTGGGCTTCATTTTAGGGGTCTAGCAAAATAAGATGGGCTTCGAAATAGAAACCATCCCAGTTTCATGTCGTCTCAGGTATCATTCATGAAAAGTTGCAGTCGAATGAATCGGTTTCCAGTTACATGCCGTTGAGCAGAAGGTGGTATGCGAGCCCTACGACGTAGAGTGCGGCGCTGGACGGCGCCAGGTACCGGATGACCTTGTTCAGGTCAGACTTGAAGTAGGTGTTGGTGAGCACCGTGCATAGGTGCAGGGGCGAGGTGATGTAGGTGCACGTGATCCCGAGGAACACTATGCTCGTGTAGTGGATGTTGGGAGCCCCGAAGAGTGGGAGCAGTATGGGGAAACCTATGCCGACGCCCATCGCCGGGGAGCCCGAGACGGCGCCGATCAGTATGGGGATGACCACCGCGACGGCGAGGACAGGGATCCCTGAGCCGATCACTGCGTCGAAGAGGCTTGTCACGCTCCCCGAAGCCAGTATCATGTCCCGTAGGTAGAGCATGGAGACCGCGGAGAGGACAATCTCCAGGCTGAACCCGCCTACGACCATCCTTGACGCGTCACGGGGTCCTACTCTCCCCAGTAAGAAGGTCGCGGCGATCCCGACGCCGAGGCTGATCCACACGGGGAGCCCGTACAGGGTCAGCCCCACTGATAGCAGTATGGAAACCACGCCCTTCATGGCCCCGAGTTCAAGTGTCTCGCGGCCGCCGTTCTCCCTCTTCACGGTTATGAATCTGCGGCCCACGATCAACCCGATGGCTACCATGACGAAGAACAGCGGGGACTGGACCCTGAGCCAAGTGTTGATAGGGAAACCCGAGAGGGTCACCGCCATTATCGTCGTGGAAGAGATGGGGTTCGTCCAGTAGAGGAGGTGCCTGAACCAGACATTATAGTAGGTCTTGTGCTCGGGCTTCAACCCCAGTTTGTCGGCCTCAGGCTCTATGAACGGCGCAGACATGAGGGCCCCGCCCGGCATACTAAGGAACCCAAAGAGAGCTGGAATCGTCGCGAGGAGAACGCTGCCGGGCAGCACCGTGCTCAGGCCCTCGATGAACCGGACCATGAGCCCCGTCTCCTTCAACGCGTAGCCGAGAACCGATATGAGGGCGACTGCTATGCAGAGCGTCCAGGTGCTCGTCGCCGTCATCGTCTTGAGCAGAACCTTGAAGAGGATGGCCGGGGGGTGCCTGGAGGTCAGCCCTATCATTACTGCGGCGACCGTTATGGCTGTATAGAACTGGATGTTCTTCGCCCTGAGTATGAAGATCGTGACGAACGCAGCCAGGATTCCTACTACTTCCATCATATTGGGGACCGTGGTCTCTGAGCAAATAACCCGATGATATTTAAACACTAATAATGTACGGTTACAGCCCCGGTTCCCCACCTTCGTCCATCAGGTCAAGACCCTATATCCTAAGGATTGCCCTGACGATCCAGAAGAAGATCTTCAGGGGCAGCAGTAACAGGGTCAGCAAGAGGCTCACCAAGAAGGTTACGCCCATCAGAACGGAGGCCACGAGGAGGATCACTCCCAGTATGGCTATCAGGAGTATGAGGAATACTCCCACCACTACACCCATGTATCACTAGCGATATCTTGGTTTTAACCGTTTCGGTAACCATGTAAACCGCCGCCCAAGGAGAACACGCGTGAACCCGGAGCCTGACATAGTGCTATTCATAATCCCACCGTGCCCTAAATGCGTCGCGGTCAAACGACACGTATTAGAGATATCCAAGGAACGCCCGGAGTTCACCGTGAAGGAGCTCAACATGCTAACAAACATGGGACTCCGCTTAAACACGGGTTCCTAACAGGGCTGACCATGCTAGTCAGAGGAAAACCGCTCAAAGAAGTGGTTTCCAAACTAAAGATAATTGATACACTGTCTCATGAATGACGGTTAACAAGAAAATGCGCATATTCTAGTCCCTTATTTCTATATACACAGTGTATAAACCTTAAAAAAACGATGAAATTAGTCGATATAATCGTTAAACAGCATATGTGTATAGTTTAAATGATAAAAATATGCATTCACTGACGTCAATGAAATATATATGTCAACATATTTCTTCAAAAAGTGTCTTAAAACTAAAATACCTAATCAATACACACCTATAATCGATACGGTAAGCCGGTGCCCATATGAGCTTCACTGAAAGGATAGACGTGCTTGACCTAATAATCAACGTTCTTAACGAGCATGAGAAGAAGCTGGACGACATGGTTCAGAGGCTGGAGATAATCGTCGACATCCTCGAGGGGCACCCAGAGTTCTCGGAGGCCCTGATAGAGTACCAGGAACAGGCCGCGTTGATCCCTGGAGGCAACGGCACGGTGCTCATCGTCGACGACGACGAGTTCCTCGCAGAGACCTTCCGATTACTTCTCCAAGACGCTGGCTTCGATGTTGAGACCGCGTCCACCGGGAACCAGGCTCTGCTGAAGGCTAGCCAGACAGACTTCGACCTAGCCATCCTGGACCTCAAGCTGCCTGACACGACGGGAAACGAGTTGGCGAAGAGGCTCAAGTCGCGTAACAAGGATATGAACGTCGTCCTGTTGACGGGTCACACGGAGCTTCTGGAGAACATGGATCTCGAAGACCTGGGGCCAGACGAGGTGCTGTTCAAGCCGATAAGCCCTGAGGATCTTCTGAAGATAACCAAAAAATTGAGGAGCCGAGCCTAGGCTAATCGAATACAGCTAGCCTGGCTTCAACCATCTGTCTGGGCAGGGCGCCCAGAGTCTTGTCTACGAGCGCCCCGTTCTTGAAGTAGAGAAGGGTGGGGATGCTCATGATGCCGTACCGCATAGAGACCGCCCTGTTCTTGTCGACGTCGAGCTTGGCGAAAGCTATGTTGGTCTTCTCCTCAGACAGCTGCTCGATTATTGGGCTCAGCATCCTGCATGGCCCGCACCAGGCGGCCCAGCAGTCGACGACCACGTTCTCGTTTTCCTTCACGAACTTGTCGAAGTCGGAGTCTGTTATTTCAACGGTTTTACTCATTACGTTTCAGATACAGGTTCATGGCAGCTAAATATAAAGGTATTAAAGATGTTCACCATCATTGAACATAGGTATGAGTCTGAGAGAGATCCAGAGCATCCTCAACGCACCAGAGATAGGGCCAGAGGAACTCATAAAGTGCGCCCTCGGGATAAAGACAACCGAGATACAGGCTTACTGTACTCTGGTCAACGCCGGGCCCCTCACCATACAGGACGCCACCGACCTGCTGAGCAAGAGCAGGTCCACGGCCCAGAGGCTCCTACAGAACCTCGTGGAGAAGGGGCTGGCAACCCGTGAAGAGGAGCTGATAGGGCTCGGGGGCTACAAGTTCATCTACAGGGCTGTGCCCCCTAAGAGGCTCAGGGACTCCATCCGCGAAACTCTGGAGAAGTGGTACGAGAGAATGATCATGGAGCTGGACGAGCTGCCCCAGAGGATCGTGGAGATGGGGTGTGACGGCGAAAAAAGGTAGACCGGGGGCTAGCACCTGGTCAGGTATTGCTCGTACTCCCATGGCGTGATCTGTGGTCTGCTGGCGGCCCACTCGACGCCGGTGTACGCCAGGTAGCTCTCGTATTCTCTCTGTTTCAGCTCGACCAAGTTCCTGTGGAGGTAGTCACCCAGCGCATCCTTCATAGTGTTGTCCTCCTTGAACCACTCCACCGCCTCTCCGAGGTGCTCGGGCAGCACCTCTACACCCAGTTGCTTGACGTCCTTCTTGGTGAAGCGATATATGTTGTCGGAGAACGGCTCCGGCGGCTCCATCTTCTTGTTGATGCCCTCCATGCCCGACTTGAGCAGAACCGTCGCCGTGAGGTAGGGGTTGCTGGACGGGTCAGGGTGCCTGTACTCGATCCGGGTCACCGTGTTCTTCTCACCCGGCGCCAAGGGCACCCTGACGAGTGCGGAGCGGTTTGCGTAGCCCCAGCTCACGTAGACCGGGGCCTCATGGTGGGGCACAAGCCTCTTGTAGCTGTTGACCAGGGGCGCCACAACCGCTGACATGGCTTGGGCGTGCTTCAGTGTGCCGCCGATGTAGTGGCGCGCCGTCTCGGATAGCCCGTGCTCGGCGTCCTCGTCCATGAATATGTTGCGCCCTGTCTCCAGCTCCGTGAGGCTCTGGTGCACGTGGCAGCCGCTGCCGTTGATGCCCCAGAAAGGCTTGGGCATGAACGTGGCGGTGGTCTCGTGCTTCTCGGCGATGGTCTTGACGGCGAGCTTGTAGAGGATCACTCTGTCGGCGGTGCTCAAGGCGTCGCTGTACCTGAAGTTGATCTCTTGTTGCCCCTGGGCTGCCTCGTGGTGAACTCGGTCAAGCTGGAACCCCGCGGCCTCCAGGCACATTAGGGTCTCCAGCTTCACGTCCTCGGTGGGGTCGAGGGGCGGGAGGTCGAAGTAGCCTCCCTTCCCGAAAGGTGCGATGGAGCCGTTCTCGTTGGTCACGTAGAAGTACTCTAGCTCGGGGCCCGTGTTGAAGCCCAGCCCCTCCTCCTCGAGCTCGTCCACCGCCCTCTTCAGTAAGCCCCTGGGGTCCCCGAGGAACGGCGTCCCGTCTGGGTTGCTGACGTAGCAGAACATCAGGGCTATGCCGGGTGTCTCCCACATGGGGACCAGGAACGTGGACGGGTCGGGGTGGAGGTTGAGGTCGCTCTTGTTAACCTCCGCGAAGCCGAGTATGCTTGAGCCGTCGAAGGCTACACCGTGGGTCAGCGCGTCCCGCATGTTGTACTCGGGTATCAGCATGGCCTTGGGGCTGCCCATGGGGTCGATGACTATGAGACGGATGTATTTAGTGTCGTGACGCTTGATGAGCTCCATTATGGGCTCCACGGCGTCTCCGGTGGTTAAACTTGAATGCATATACGCATGGGAATAATGCACATATATATACTTTATGGGAAATATACTGTACATATGTTCAAATAAATCAGCTTTCTCTATACATATATTTAGCGGGGTTGACGCGTTTAAATAAAATTTACTTATTCGACACACACGCCAAGAGGGCCCGGCCATGATCAACAAGCCTCCCCCCGCGGTCAAAGCGTCAGGCACCATTCCCAACAGCAGCGCCTCCCCTATGAACGCCGCCACGGGCTCCATGTAAAACCTCACGGCGGCTTGTACAAACATCTAGTTTACGGCAAGTTTAATATACATCTGTATAGAGGGATATTAATTTAATATACATATGTAAGGTGTCGGTATGTTCGCGCTTGACGAGATAGACAAGAAGATCCTCGGGGAGCTGCTGCTGAACTCCAAGAGGAGCTACCGTGAGCTGGCTAAGGCCGTAGGCATATCCGCGGCCACGGTTATCAGCCACATCCAGCGGCTGGAGTCCGCCGGAGTCATAAAGGAGTACACTGTGATGCTGGACTTCGAGCGGCTGGGGTTCGAGCTCACGGTGGTCACCGAGATGACGGTGAACAGGGGCAAACTCCTGGAGACCCAGGAGGAGATCGCCAAGCTCCCCTACGTCTGCGCCGTCTACGACGTGACGGGGGAGATCGACTCCGTCGTGATAGCCAAGTTCAGGAACAGGAGGGATCTGAGCGCGTTCCCCAAGGACCTGCTCAGCATGCCTTTCGTGGAGAGAACCAACACCCACGTGGTCCTGAACACGGTGAAAGAGGACTTCAGGATGCTGAACAACCTCTAACTCTTGTTTCTGTTCAAAATAAATTGGAGTATGAAGCCACCTAGGCTTTTCTCAGCGGCTTCCCGGGCAGTGCGCCAGTATATATTCCGTTCTCGATCACGGGTACGCCGTTGACCAGAACATGGAGGATGCCTGAGGCGTATCTCTGTGGGTCCGTGAACGTGGCCTCGTCCTTCACCGTGGCCGGGTCGAAGACCGTTACGTCGGCCTTGTACCCCTCCCGTAGGACGCCCCTGTCCTTTAACCCCATCTTCTGGGCGGGTGCGCTCGTCATCTTCCTCAGGGCCTCCTGGAGGCTTATGACGCCTTCTCGGACGTAGTGGCCTAGGACCCTGGGGAAGGTGCCGTAGTTCCTTGGGTGGGGCTTCATGTCGGCCCAGATGCCCTCCGGGGAGATGGCTGAGCCGTCGCTTCCAACCATGCCATGGGGGCTCTGCATGACGCGTCGGACGTCCTCCTCTGAGAGCCCGAACATGACGCTCGGTACCTGTGTGTCCTCCATTATGAGGAGGTCGAACATGGCGTCCATGGGGGGCTTGCCCATCATCTCACCGATCTCCTTCAGGTTCTTGCCCGTGTACTGGGGGTTGTTCTTCGCCTTGGTGATCAGTATGTTCTCGGGCGGGTAGCCGAGCCGCCTCTCATTCTTCATGCGTTCACGGGTGTCTGGGTCCTTGAGGTGCTCCAGAATCTTCTCGGCGCCTCCCTCGTGGGCCCAGTGGGGCAGCAGGGCTGTGAGCCCGGTGCTGCTCGCGATGTACGGGTACTGGTCGAATGTGACGTCCACCCCCTTCTCCCTGTACTCGGCGACCAAGGCGAGGCTCTCCCGGGTTCTCCCCCAGTTCCTCTGACCGCTGGCCTTGAAGTGGGCGATCTCGACGGGGGTCCCCGCGTCGCGCCCGATCTCGCAGGCCTCCTTGACGGCGTCGAGGAGGGTGTCCCCCTCCCCCCTTATGTGGCTGCAGTAGACGCCCCGGTGCTTCGCCACCACCTTGGCGAGCTCGGTGATCTCCTCTGTGTCGCCGTAGACGCTCGGCGGGTAGATGAGGCCCGTGCTCATCCCCCAGGCCCCGTCCTTCATCGCCTCGTCTACGAGCCTCTTCATCTCCTCCAGCTCCTCTGCCGTGGGCTTCCTGTTCTCGTGGCCCATCACGTTCTGGCGGACGGTGCCGTGGCCGACGAGGGGCGCTATGTTCACGGCGGCTCCCTGCCGGTCTATCCTGTCCATGTAGTCGGCCATGGTCTCCCAGTCGAGCTTGAAGTCGTCCGGGACGGAGCTCCGATTATACTTTTCTCTGTACTCCTTGACGGAGGCGTTCATGGGGGCCGCGCTGCCCCCGCAGTTGCCCACCACCTCGGTGGTCACGCCCTGATGGGTCTTGCTCAGCCCCCGGGGGTCGATGAGTATCGGGGTGTCCGAGTGGCTGTGGATGTCTATGAAGCCCGGGGCGACTATCAGCCCCCCTGCGTCTATGATCTTCCCCGCCTCGACCCCTTGCAGGTCGCCGACGGTCTTCACGGTGTCGCCGACTACGCCGACGTCGGCCCACCGCCACGGGTTGCCTGTGCCGTCCATGACACGGCCGTTCCTGATAACGATGTCATACTTCAATTGGTATCATTGATGATACGCGGCTACGACGATAAAGAGTTTAGCAGGCGTCAAGCCTTTGGGATAACCAAATATTACGCGGTTCCCCCTTTCATACCGAGTTGCGCCGCAAGTACAGCTACGTGAGATACACGTGGTGGAGGGAGGTGGACATCGACGAGTTGAGCCGAGAACTCTCGACGGAGTTCGAGGTCAAGCACCTCCCCAATCCAAGTAACCCACGCTACGAGTTCTCACTGTTCATGGATGCGAGGAGAGAGGCCCTCGTGAAGGCGGACACCCTGAAGGCGTACATCTCTAGGTTCAGGACGGTGCTCTTCCAGAGGGAAAGGACTCCCTTCACCCCCCGCGACATGGAGCTGCGGAGGAGGCTTCTGGAGGTCTATCTCAGGAATAGGCCTTTGCCTTTCCTGTGGGCGTTCAGCGAAGAGGAGCCGTTCGAGGTAGCCGAGCAGTAGTTCTAGACTCGTCTGATATACTTGTGCCTCTTGTCTCGGAAGGGGGATACCCGCCTCTTGTACACCTCCACAAGCCCCTTGTTGGTGAGGCTGGGGATGGCGCCGCTGTCCATCCGGGGCACATCCTTGCACATGACGTCCCCCTGACAGACCATTTCGTAGACCCTCCTCTCGGCAGGAGAGAGATCAAGTTCATCGGACAAGGTGCATCGATCCATTATCGTCTGCCACGGTAAAAACAGTTCGATGACCCTGAAAGCTGTGTTGTTTTGGCTGTTGTGCATAGCCCGAGTCCTGCAATTGTTTAAATAGAGTCGTCTCTGTAAAACGGTGAAAGTTTAGGCATGCCTAAAAATATGGTGGTAGGATGTACGAAACACTGTTCCCGAGTCTACTCATCACATTCAGAGAAGCATTAGAGGCAGCGCTCATCGTCACCATAATGGTGACATACCTCAGGAAAATCGGGAAACAAGAACTAAACAAGTACAGTTATCTAGGTGCAGGCTCTGCGATTGTCGTTAGTCTGCTCGTTGGTGTTGGTCTTCAAACACTCTATGGTGGGTTGGGGGACACGGCGGGTCAATTGTTTGAGGGTGTGGCGTCTCTCACGGCTGTCGTTGTGTTGACCAGCATGATTTTTTGGATGACGAAACACAGCAAAGGGATCAAAGGCGAGCTAGAGGGAAAGATCGAGCAAGCGGTGACACAGGATGAACTCTATGGCATCGCGGCCCTTTCGTTCATAGCGGTCGCAAGAGAGGGATTGGAGACCGTTCTGTTCTTATCAGCTACTTTCATTCAGGATCAAGTGGGCACAATCATAGGCGCAGTAATTGGAGCACTAATCGTCCTTGGGCTATCAGTTCTCCTTATGAGGGGAACAGTGAACCTTGAGATCAGCAAGTTCTTCAAAGTCACTAGTATACTTCTTCTCATCTTTGGTGCAGGACTGGCGGGGTATGGCGTGCACGAGCTGATTGAGGCTGGTGAAGGCTCAGGAATTGACATTGGTGTACTGGGCGAGAAGCCGTTTGACATCAATCCACCCGTCAACCCAGACGGAACATATCCATTGCTTCACGAGAAGGGTGTGATAGGATCTGTGTTGAAGGCGTTGGTCGGGTATGATGGTAATCCTGAGTGGCTGAGAATCATTGTTTACATCGGGTACTGGATTGTAATCGGGACATACCTCTACAACAAATACTAAACCACAGCAGGTAGGACCACAAATCAATTTTTATCACAAGGTGGTTTCGGGATAAAACCCTTTAAACGGAAGGCGGAAGATGAACCATGGGTTTCTACGATCACCTTGGGGTGAAGCGCGTCATCAACTGCTATGGCACCTACACGCTGATAGGGAGCCACACGTTCTCGGACCACGTCAGGGCGGCGATGGACGAAGCCGACAGAAACTTCGCGTGGCTCTGGGAGCTAGAGGAGAAGGCCGGCGAAAGGATCTGTGAGCTGACTGGGGCGGAGGCGGCGTTCGTCACGCCCTGCGTCTTCGCCGCACTATCCATGGGCGCGGCCGCCTGCATGGCGGGCACAGACAGGGACAAGATGAGCAGGCTCCCAGACACGTCGAGCATGAGGAACGAGTTCATAGTACAGCGGGCGCTGCGGGACTTCAAGTACGACAGAAGCATGACCGTCGCGGGCGGGAGGCTCGTGGAGGTGGGCGACGAGAAACGTGGATGCACCGTGGAGGAGCTGGAGGCCGCCATCACAGAAAAGACCGCCGGCTTCCACTACATGGCCCACGGCACCACGGGAGACTGGGCCTCCAAGGAGTGCAGCATCGTATCCGTCGAGGAGGTAATAGACGTGGCTCACCGAAACGGGCTTCCCGTGATAGTGGACGCCGCGTTCCAGTGCTACCCCAAGGACGGGTTCACCCGTTACACCAGCAAGGGGGCCGACATGGTCGCCTACTCGTGCAAGTACTTCGGCGGCCCCAACACGGCCGGCATCCTCCTCGGCAGGAAGAACCTCGTGGACACAGTGGCGCTCCACAGCTTCGTGGGCCAGGAGGGCGGCCCCGGAGGCAGGCTCTTCATAGAGGCGGAGCCGGGGCAGATGCATGGCAGCGTGTTCCGCGGCTACAAGATGGACAGGTCCTCCATAGCGGGGGCTGTCGCGTCCCTCGAGGAGCACCTAGCCACAGACTACGAAGCCATATTCATGAAGGCAAGGCTGAAGGCGGCGAGGATGACGGAGAAATGGAACAAGGTCCCCGGCGTATCGACCGAACTCTACGACGTAGGGACGGTGCCAGAGGAGCCGGGAAGGATATCTCTGCACCTGGTCCTCGACAAAAGCCCCGAGGAGGTGGATGGCATGGTGAAGGCGTTCATGGACGGCGCTCCCGCCATATGGGCGTCGGCGGAAGGCAACCACCTGGTCGTCAACATAACGAGCTTCAGGGGACTGATGCTTGCCGAGGACGTCATCGACATGGCCCACGGCACCACGGGAGACTGGGCCTCCAAAGACTGCAGCATCGTGCCCATCGAGGACGTCATCGACGTGGCCCACCGAAACGGGCTTCCCGTGATAGTGGACGCCGCGTTCCAGTGCTACCCCAAGGACGGGTTCACCCGTTACACCAGCAAGGGGGCCGACATGGTCGCCTACTCGTGCAAGTACT
>DAOVEE010000136.1 GCA_030669135.1 Candidatus Bathyarchaeota archaeon
CCTGACCAGCGTCGTTGAGGCGCGTTTCTTGCCTTCAAGTATAAGCTCCAGGAGCTCCTGCTTCAACTCGGGGCTGTCCCCTATGCCGTACGCGTCTGTGAAGTCGCCCTCTACACCAGTTTCGCGTTTCACTCTGTCCCAGAAAACGAGTATCTCATCGCTGAACGACATGTCGACATAGAATAAATTATAGAATAAAAAGGTGGTCAGAGGTTGAACTTCTTCATGGTCTCTGTCAGGGTATGCTCCAGTATCTGGAGGCCTTCGTCGATCTGCTCCTTGGTGATTATCAGCGCCGGCATCATCCTGAGTATGCTGGTGCCCCAGCTGCTGCCCAGCACCAGGCCGTTCTCCTTGACCTTGTCGGTGAAGTACTGCATCGGGTTCTTCTCAGGGTCCTTCTTCTCGTCCTTGTCCAGATCCTTGGGGACCAGGCTCTCCTTGGAGTCCCGGTCCTTGACGAGCTCGACGCCCATGAATAGCCCGAGGCCGCGGATGTCGCCTATGACGCCAACCCTGTCCATCATGCCGCGGAGCTCGTCCATCATGTAGTCGCCCATCTTGGCGGCCCTGTCGGCGAGCTTCTCCGTCTCATAGTAGTTGATGACTGCTAGGGCCGTGGCGCAGCTCACCGCGTGGCCGCTGTACGTGTAGCTGTGGGGAAAACCCTTCTCGTTGAAGTGGTCGGCCATCTTCTTGTTTATGACGCAGGCTCCGAGGGGCACGTAGCCGCATGTGATGCCCTTGGCGTAGGTCTCAATGTCTGGGACGACGCCCCAGTGCTCGCAGGCGAACATCTTGCCGGTGCGGGCGAACGCCGTCATGACCTCGTCGAAGATCATGAGGATGTTCTTTTCGTCGCATATCTCCCTGATGCGCTTCCAGTACCCGTCGGGGGGCACCACCTGGCCGGCCCAGCTGCATATGGGCTCGGCCATGAAGGCTGCGACGGTGTTCTCGCCCTCCTTCTCGATGGTGTACTTGAGGAACTCGGCGCAGAAGAGGCCGCACTCTGGGTACGTCTTCTTGTAGGGGCACCTGTAGCAGTAGGGGCTGGCGATGTGCTTGAACTCCTCGAATATGCTTAGGCCCTTGGCCTGCCGGTTACGGGCGCTGCCGCCGACGCTGACCATGGCGTACGTGGAGCCGTGGTACGCGTCCCAGAAGCTGATGATCTTCGGCGCCTCACGGTACAGCTGCGCCAGCTTGATGGCCACCTCGTTCGCCTCGGTGCCGCTGTTCCCGAAGAACGTCTGGCACAGGTCGCCTGGGGTGATCTGGGCCAGCTTCTTCGCCAGCTTGATCTGAGGCTCATTGTAGTAGCTGGGCGACGCGTACGCGAGCTGATCCAGCTGCTTCTTAGCGGCCTCGACGGGCACCCTGTTGCCCATGCCGATGTGGACGTTGTAGAGCTGGCTGATGAAGTCCAGATACCTCTTGCCCTTGGCGTCCCACATGTGGACGCCCTCCCCTTTCACCATCACTATCGGCTTGTGGCCGGGGCGCGGCTCCCACCGCTGCACAAGGTAGGCCTCGGCGTCCTTTAGGAGCTTCTCCTCTTTCTTCTCTGAGAACTGACTCATATAACCACTGGAGTAGATGGGACGTGTAACTGTAAATTACTTGCGCTAGGGCGCCGGGGGCCTCCGCTGGGTGAAGGCGTCTCCGATCCTGACTCCCACCGTGTGGTAGCCGCGGTCCCCCGTCCCGAACAGCAGGGGCCTGATCTTCTGAGTATCCGGCGTCCCGTCGGTGAGGACGTCTTTGTCTGCCTTCACGTCCAGTATCTCGCCTATGAACTCGGTATGCAGCCCGATCTTCACCACCTTAACGACCTTACACTCCAGAACCAGCGGGAACTCGTCCACGTAGGGCGCGTCCACGAGCTCGCTCTTCACGGCTGTCAACTCTGTGTCCTTGACCTTGTCGGTGTCCCGGCCTGACGCTATGCCCATGTAGTCCACCTCCCTCCAGTACTCCTCCCCGGGGACGCTGACCGTGTACGCCCTCCGGCTCACGATGTTCCCGTGGCTATACGTCGCCTCCCTCAGGCTCACGTAGATGCATGGCGGACTGGAGCAGCAGACGCCGCCCCACGCCGCAGTCATGAAGTTGGGTCTACCGTTCTCGTCATAGGTGCCCACCACCCAGACGGGCGTCGGGACAGCCCAGGTCTTGGCTCCCAGCGACTCCTTCATATCAACCATGACTAGAATCGGTATCGACCGGTAAAACCTTTTTTTAGAAGCCTCGACGGCTTTCACTCTGATGTCCACTCAAAGGGTCTCGGACGACGTCAACATGATAGACGCCCCCTACCACGGAAGGACCGGTGTGCTGGGCACATACGTCGTCGCAGGTGAGAAGGTCGCGGTGATCGACCCGGGGCCGGCGAGCCAGGTGCCAGGCGTCATCGAGGCTTTGGACCGGCTGGGCGTCGAGGAGGTCTCGACGATAGCTTTGACCCACATCCACCTGGACCACGCAGCCGGCTGCTGGATGATGCTGGAGCGCTACCCCGGCGCCGAGGTGCACTGCCACCCCAAGGGCGTGGATCACATGGTGGACCCCTCCAAGATAGAGGCCGCCGCCCGAGAAGCCTTCGGAGACAAGATAGAGGAGTACGGCGAGATACGCGGCATCCCGAAGGAAAAGTTGAAGGCCTCCGTTGACGGGGAGAGGCTGTGCCTCGGCGGCGTCGAGCTCCAGGTCTCCTACACGCCTGGCCACTCCATCCACAGCCAAAGCTACTACGAGCCTAGGGGCAGGTTGCTCTTCGCCGGAGACGCGGCGGGGCACACACCAGACAACCTGGGGGTGGTGATCCCCGCGAGCCCGCCCCCTTACAACCCTGTGCAGGCAACTGAGAGCCTGAGCCGGATGGAGGCCCTAGCCCCCAGCGTTCTCTGCATAAGCCACTTCGGGTTCCACGGCGGCGCAGTTAAGTGGCTCAGTGACTTCAGGAGACAGGTCCTGCTCTGGGAGAGGCTCGCCTCCGAGGGCGTCGAGGAGGGAAGGACCCTCACGGAGACGTATCTAACTGTGTTGAACGGTGACCCGTTTGCCAGGAAGCTCGTGTCTAAGAACCCAGAAGCCAAAGGCCACGTCTACAGCAGCCTCGCGGGCTTCATGAGCTACGCTAAGTGGGTCAAGGCGAGGAAGTGACTTCGTCGAGGAGCTCCCGCCAGCTATCTACCACCCTCGTCGCCCCCTTCTCCATGTAGGCCGCCTGGGTGTGCATCGGTCTCAGGAGACCTACCCTGTCTGGTATGCCGGCCTCTGCGTACATGGGGAAGTAGCCCGGGTAGTCGTCTACGACTCGCGCCACCTTGTACCGATCCACTAGATCAGATAACAGAGCGCGTCTCGCCTCGACGACCCTGCCGGAGTGCCAATCCTCAGCCGAGACCATGAACATCTCCGCGTCCTCCGAGGGAAACCCATGCATCTTTAGGGTCTCCAGTGTGTGGCTTCTGGTGTTCTCGGTTCTACCCGTCAGGTAGACAATGTGGCTGTGTGTCGCCCACGCGTTAACGGTGTCGGCGGCGTATGGAATGACCTCGTCCAGCTGCGCAAACTCGAAGCCTCGTTCTTCCTCGCAGAGGAGCAGCCGGAAGAACCTGGTCTGGTGCTCCCTAGCGTTCTCCATCTGCTGGGGCGCGGCGTACGCCTCGAAGATCTGGCGCAGCCCCATTGTCTCGACGGCCTCAACGGGCACCTCTCGTCCCAGCAACTCCCGCCATATGGCCTGCATCCTCCTCGTAGTATCGAGGACAGTGTCATCTATGTCGACGATCACGCAGTTCAACGTGGAGCCTCAAGACGTGTTGAAACGCAGATGTATTATAACCCTGTCCCACGGGGAATCTACCACCGATCTATACTTTAAGCTCTGTACTCCAATCCTAATCCCGCCTCCGGAATCCCTAATATTCATTGACCGGACGCAATCTATGGAATGGCCCTAGTCAGTGGAAGGAAGGCTAACTCAAGCGTCGGGGCTGCGATAGTGCTGATGCTTTGCATAGTCGTCTTCGCTGCCACATTGTTTTTCCTGATGACGAGCCCAGGCATGTCGCTGGCGTTCGACGCCGACAACCCTAACAACATATTCAAGGCGAGTGAAGGCCAATCATCGTTCACTGGGCAGCCCAGTTGGGTCAAGGGCCCGTGGTCTCTGGAGCAAGCCATCAACGACCTCAAGGCGAACGGATGCGTCATCGTCGAGAAGACGGATAAAGACGGCCTAGAGAACGCCAACGAAGTGAACTACGACGGCTTCAGAACGCTGGCAATACGGCGAAGAATAGTGTACCAAATAGTCGACGAGGATACCGAGGCTCTTCTGGTGCACCTGGAAGACAGGTACTACGTCTGGACCCCGCAGGAAAGCTAAGCCTGAGATGCTTCGCGCAGTTACTGCGCCGTGAAGCTATGAGTAGCCGAGGCATATAGTCGCATCCCTCCTAAGCTATTATATGGGTTCGTCCCTCTCCTATCGGTGAGTTGTCTAAGGTAGCAGTTATCAAGGGGAAGAGATGCCTTGAGACGGTCTACAGGGCGCTGGACCTCATCCCCTACAGGGAGGCCCTGGAGCCTTGGAGCCGCGTCCTCGTCAAGGTAAACTTCATCACCACCAAGAACTGGGCGACCGGAGCCACCACGGACCCCGTGGTCGTGGAGGCCCTCATCGACAGAGTACGGGACCTCGGGAAGGAGGTGCTGGTAGTCGAGTCAGACGCCCAGATGACCAACGCAGATAAGGCCGTCGTCGCCAGCGGCATGAAGGAGATGCTGGACCGGGTGGGCGTCGAGTTCGTGAACATGAGGCACGTCGACGAGAAGATGGAACTCCCCGTCAAGGACGGGAAGACCCTGACCAGCATCAAGGTCGCCAAGATGGCGACGGACTCGGCCATAATCTCGGCGGCGAAGCTCAAGACCCACATGGGCACCAAGGTCACCCTCGGCATGAAGAACATGTTCGGCATGATCACCACCAAGTGGAAGGGCCGGTTCCACATCCACGGCATGGACAAGGTCGTCCACGACATATGCCTCACCCTACCCCCGGCCCTCACCGTCATCGACGGCTTCGTCGCCATGGAGGGACGGGGCCCAGTCCACGGAAAACCGGTGCAGATGAACACCATCATAGCGTCCACAGACGTCGTCGCCGCCGACGCCACCGCAGCCAGAGCAATGGGCTTCAACCCAGACGAGGTAGACCACATCAGGTGGG
>DAOVEE010000240.1 GCA_030669135.1 Candidatus Bathyarchaeota archaeon
GATTACGGCAGGGTGGCCGAGGCCTTCAAATGCCACGGCCAACGAGTCGAGAGACCCGGCGAGCTGAAGGAGGCGATTCAGACGGCCTTCGACTCCGGGAAGCCTGCCGTCGTCGACGTTATGATAGACAGGTACGAGCTTTCGCCCACGTCCCACTACAGGACGCTGCCCCAGGGGAGACAATTATAGCTAGTGGACGATCTCGACGCCGATGGCTCCCTCATCCTTATTGATCAGCATCTCCATGGCCTCCACCGCCTTCATCTCCGGCATCCTGTGGGTGATCCACTTCATGATATTCACCCGCTTCTCGGCCATCAGATGCAGGGCGTCATGGACGTTCCTGCTTCGCCCCTCCCTTATGCCCCACTCCGCGACTACCTTCCCCGCCTTGTACATGAGCTCCGAGAGGTTCACAGTCAGATCCGGCTCCTCGTACAGCCCCATTAACACAAGAGTCCCCAGCCCCCCCATGCCAGACCGGAGCATCTTCAACCCCTGCATGGTTGCACCAAGGCTGCCAGCCGTGTCGAAGACATAGTCGATCCCATCCCCATTCGTAGCCGCAGCCACCTCCTTCACCGGGTCCACCGTCTTCGGGTCCACCAGCACATCGGCTCCCAACGCCTCAGCGCAGTCGAGCCTATAACCCACGGGCTCAGACACGATCACCTTGGAGACCCCCGCGTTCCTGACAACCTCCAACGCACGCAGACCGATGGGGCCCGCACCCAGAATGGCGACCACGTCACCGAGCCCGGCCCCAGACCTCCTCACCACGCCTATCACGTACGCTAGGTCCGTGGCCACGGCGGCCTCATAGTAGGACACGTTCTCAGGCAGCCTGTAGGCGCTCGCCACGTGCCCGTAGGTGTACTCCCCGTAGCCGCTCGGGAACCTCGAGACGGTCTTACCGTCGACGCTGAAGCTTATCGGGGCCCGCTTGTTCTCACACTTGGATGCCTCGCCTCTGACGCAGTGGAGGCACTCCCCGCAGGGAACCGGGCTGGCCCCGGTGCCCGAGACATACACCCTGTCCCCCTCAACCAACTCCGAGACCTTGGAGCCGACCTCGACGACGTCCGCCGCTACCTCGTGGCCGCAGCACGCGGGGAGCGGCGCGAAGGGGTGAAGCCCCTTGTAGAGGTGGAGGTCGCTCCCACAGATTAGGCAGGCCCGGTTACGGTACACCACCTCGTACGGCCCCGGATCAGGCAGCTCGACGTCGAACCACTTGAGCTCATAGGGACGTACAACGACTGGAGACGAGAATCTTAGAGGCAAACCAATCACATAGAATGGTTCAACCACTAAAATAAATGATTCAACATCCACTCGATCCCAAAATGACAAAGATTATCCCCCCACATGCACACAAGATAGTGTTCGGAATGGTGTGATGCACCCGAAGAAGAAGCTGCCTGAAGGCTCCGAGGAGATAGCCCGAGCGGGCGGCTATATCCTCGTCAAATACGACGTCGAAAAAAAGCCCTTCTACAGCATCTTCCAGTTCTACGAGACCAGCAAAGGCACCCGCTACGTCCCCAGAGGCGGAGGCGGCAGAGACCTCGACGAGGTGAAACGGCAGCTGGAGAGAATCACCGGAGCAAAACGCTAGGCCGAGTGACGCAACAGACGATGCTAAATTGGGCCCTCTCTGGTTAAACGACGATTCTCTTGAAACGTTTCACCAATGAAAGTAATGGATATCGACAACCCATACTTAGACAGGCAGGACCCAAGAGAAGAGTTCCTCAAGCTGTTGACATGAATCCCGCAGAGGGAAAAAAGTCTTTTAAGAAATCGATGCACACCTTGCCTCATGCTGTACTTCACCTACGGCAGCTTCATGGACATCGACAACCTGAGGAAACACACGCCCTCGGCGGAGTTCGTCTGCAAGGCGTTGATCCCCAACTGGGAGGTCCAGTTCAACTACTACAGCAAGAACTACATGGGCGGCTGCACCGGCATCGAGCCAGCCCTCAACAAGCTCGTCAGGGGAGCCGTTTACGAGATACCGCCGGACGAGATGGAGCACCTCGATACAGTAGAGGGAGTACCCCAGGGCACCTACTACAGGCACCCTTTAATGGTCGTAAGCGAGGCCGGGGAGCCCATGCTCGCCCACGTGTACCGCACAACCAACCCAAGAGGCCCCTTCAAACCCACCAAGAAATACCTCAAGTACATGGTGGACGGAGCCAAGGCCCTAAGCCTCCCACAGGAATACGTCGCTTGGTTCGAGGAACAGGAAACCATCGACTAAGCAACCCAAGACGAGAAAACCCCTATAAAGAAGCCTCGGTTTTTTAACACGAACAGATTTGAAGGCGCTAGTCGTCTACGGGACGCGCTGGGGAGGCACCGCCGGGGTCGCTGAGAGGATCGGCGACACCCTCAGACGCGAAGGTTACACGGTCGA
>DAOVEE010000007.1 GCA_030669135.1 Candidatus Bathyarchaeota archaeon
ACCACCTCAAAAACTTGTTTCAACAATCATCTAGTATATCTAAAAATAGTTTTAACCTAGTAGCAGCTATTTTCGGATCGTTATGAGCTTCGTAAAGGAAGTCTCTTCATGGATTCTCCAAGGGATCAACAGCATCATACAAGACGCCAGCGACGAACAGATTGAAGGAATGATCCAGCACATACTGCAGGCGAAGGGCAAGAAGGTCCTCGTATTGGGAAGCGGTAGAAGCGGCATCGTCGGAAGAGCCTTCGCATTACGGCTCATGCAGAGCGGCTTCAGCGTCTACGTCAGCGGAGAGACCATCGCGCCTGCGCTGAGCCCAAGCGACCTCATACTGGCTATTTCTGGGTCAGGCACCACCAAGGTCGTCGTGACGCAGGCGGAGATAGCCAAAGAGATGGGTGCCAAGGTCGTCTCATTGACGTCTCACCGTGACAGCAGGCTAGGCCAGCTCTCCGACCACGTGGTAGTGATCAAGGGCAGAACCAAGGAGGAGGTGGACATCGACTTCGTCCGCCGCCAGATCACCGGCGAATACGACATGGCGCCCCTGGGGACCATGTTCGAACTGAGCGCCTTGGTGTTCCTCGACGGCGTGATCGCCGACATAATGAAACGGCTAGGACAGAACGAGACAGACCTCAAGAGACGGCACGCCCACACCCAGTGAAGAATGCAGTGATCACATATCGGACTCAAAGGTCTACCGGATCATCGATGAGAATAGACTAGACACCGAAAGGTTTGGCGTAAAAGACTACGTCAAGTCCATAAAGGTATGTGATAGTGTCAGCATGGACGCTGTGCGGCTTAACCATCCTCCCTGCCTGTATATATCTCAACTTTATGTAATTATCGAGCGTTTTTGACTATATAGATCAAAGGATTAGGTGAACACAGGTTTTACGGATGGAAAGGGTTTAAAAGACCCCTGCAGGTGTCTATAGTCAATTTACGGTAAAAAGGATTAGATCATTAATGCCACGGTTCAAGCAGACGGAAGAGATATTGAAGTTGATGCATGATCAGGAGAAGGTCCGAAACATCGGCATCATCGCCCATATCGACCATGGGAAGACGACGATGAGCGACAGCCTCCTCGCCACGGCAGGGCTTATGGCGCCTGAAAGGGCGGGAGAGGCCCGGGCCCTCGACTACCTTGAGGAGGAGCAAAGGCGAGGCATCACCATCAAGACGGCGAACATCAGCCTCCTTTACGAGGAGGGCGGCAACCAGTACGTCATCAACCTCATCGACACCCCCGGCCACGTGGACTTCTCGGGCAAGGTAACTAGAGCCATGAGGGCGCTGGACGGCTGCGTCCTTCTAGTGGACGCCGTGGAGGAGTTCCAGATAATGACCGAGATTAGGCTCAGGGTCGCCTTGGAGGAGTTCGTGAAGCCAGTCTGTTACATAAACAAGTTCGACAGGCTCATAAAGGAGCTCAAGATGGACCCTAACTCCATCCAGAAGAAGCTCCTCAGGATCATCAACAAGTTCAACGAGATCGTTCAGACCTATGGATCTGACGAGATCAAGAACGAGTGGACCATCAACGCAGCGAAGGGCGAGGTGGCCTTCGGATCAGCCCTCGACCGGTGGGGTTTCACCCTGCCCATGCTACAGGAGAAGGGATTGACGCTCCCAGACATAATACAGATTTACAAGGAAGACAGGCTCGAGGAGCTTCAGGAGATGCTTCCCCTCAGCGAGGCAATCCTGGGGATGGCTGTGCATCTGCTGCCTAACCCGAAGCAACATCAGCCGAGGAGGATCAGGCACATCTGGAAGGGGGACGAGGAGTCCGTCATGGGAAAGAACATGCTTGACGTAAACCCGAACGGCCCCCTCGTCATCTGCATATCAAACGTAATCATCGACCCCCAAGCCGGCGTAATCAGCACTGGACGCGTTTTCAGCGGTACAATCAGGAAAGGCGACAAACTAAATTTGGTCGGCGCGGAAAAGTGGGCAAAGGCCCAGCAGGTCAGCATCTACATGGGTGCGTACCGTGAGATCGTTGACGAGATACCGGCTGGAAACATCGTGGCTCTCATGGGGCTCAGCGAGGCCAGGGCAGGCGAGACCATAGTCTCGGACGATATCAAGGACACCGCAACGCCTTTCGAGTCGATAAAGTACGTCTCGGACCCGGTGCTCACCATAGCCGTGGAGCCTAAGAAGCCCACGGATCTACCCCGCCTCATCGACGCCCTACAGAAGATGAGCATACAGGACCCCAACCTCGTGACCACCATCAACCAGGAGACCGGCGAGTACCTCGTGGCGGGCATGGGTGAGCTGCATCTGGAGATCGCAATCAAGGACATCAAGAGCCAGTATAACCTTGACATCATCCAGAGCGATCCCACGGTGGTATACCGGGAGGCCATCAGGCATGAAGTCGGGCCCTTCATGGGCAAGAGCCCCAACAAACATAACAGGGTCTTCTTCAACTTCAAGCCTCTGGACGAGAACATCGTTCAGCTCATCCGTGACGGCGAGCTCAGCGAGATACTGAGCTCCGGCCGAAGGGAGGAGGTCCTCAGAGAGAAGGCAGGCTGGACCCTCCGCGAGGCACGGCGGGTGTTCGCCGTCAACGAGAACGCCAACATGATGATCGACACCACCGTCGGCATCCAAGGCCTCAGGGAAGTAAAGCAGCACATAAGCGGAGGCTTCCAGTGGGCCCTCGAAAACGGGCCCCTGGCGGGCGAGATAGTCCGCGGCCTACTAGTAGACATGGTCGACATCAAGCTCCACGAGGACCCGGTGCACCGTGGCCCTGCTCAGATGATGCCGGCGGTGCGGCAGGCATTATTCGCAGGCATACTTAGCGCCGACCCGACGCTGCTGGAGCCCATATACAAGATACAGGTGCGTGTACCCGCCAGCGAGATGGGCGACGTCACCGGTCTACTCAGCAGGAAGAGGGGGAGCATCCATAACGTTGAGCAGGACGGCCCTATAGTCAACGTCACAGGCATGGTGCCGGTGAGCGAGACGCTGGGCTTCAGCCAGGAGATGCGATCCGCCACGAGCGGGACGGCGTTCTGGCAGATGACCTTCGACCACTGGTCGCCCGTCCCTGACAGCATGCTGCTCGACCTAGTAAAGAAGATCAGGACGAGGAAGGGCATGCGCCCAGACCCGCCGAGGGCCAGCGAGTATATCGTCCGCGAGTAGCACCCAACATTTTTCCTCTCCTTTCTACATACCTAACTTGCCTCAGAGGTAACTACGATATGTTCAGGAATCGTCAACAGCTCATCGAGAACGCGTCGACGGATAAGCTCCGTAAGATGAGGGTCGACGCGTTGACAGTGATGGAGACAGCGCTAAACGCGGTGGACCCGATGAACGCGGTCATGGAAAAGCTGCAGGTGATCGACGGAAACGTCGTCGTTGACGGCTTCACGAAGCCCCTCGACGACATCAGAAGAGTCTTGGTGGTGGGAGGGGGAAAAGCCGGGGGCTCCATGGCAGAGGCCATCGAATACATCCTCGGAGACAGGGTGGAGGGGGGAATCGTGAACATACTCAGGGACACCGAAACCCGGTACCGCGTAGACCGGGTGAGGCTAAACCAGGCGTCTCACCCAGTCCCGGATGATGAGGGAGTGAAGGGGGTCCAGGATATGATGAGGCTCACCTCAAACCTTTCACCCGACGACTTGGTTTTAGCCATCATATCGGGCGGCGGCTCCGCGCTTATGCCTTTACCGGCTGACGGCGTCTCGCTTCTGGATGTTCAGGACGTGACTAGGAGATTGCTTAGCGCGGGGGCAACAATCAACGAGCTGAACGTGGTAAGGAAGCACCTATCCGCCTTCAAGGGGGGGCAGCTCGCTGCCAACTGTTACCCGGCTACGGTGGTCAGCCTCATACTATCCGACGTCGTCGGGGACCCTTTGGACACCATCGCCTCCGGGCCGACCGCGCCGGACGCCTCGACTTACGAAATGGCGCACGATGTTTTAAACAGGTATGGAGTTTGGGGCTCCGCGGGTTCTGCGGTAAAGAGAAAAATCGAGTTGGGCCTTGAAGGAAAGGTGGCTGAGACCCCGAAACCCGGTGACCTTGTCTTCGAGAAGGTTCACAACGTCGTCGTCGCCAACAACCTGAAGGCGGCGAGGACGGCGGCGGATAAGGCTGAGAAGCTTGGCTACAGCACCAGAGTAATTAGCACATTCGTTGAGGGAGAGGCGCGCCACGTTGGCACGGTATACGCCGGGCTGGCGAGAAGCATCTCCATGAACGACATTCCTGTACACAAACCAGGGGCTCTTCTGCTCGGCGGCGAGACCACCGTCACCGTCACAGGCCCAGGCATAGGCGGGAGGAACCAGGAAGTCGCTCTTAGCGCACTCATGAAGATCGATGGTCAAGATTGTGTCGTCTTAACCCTCGGCACGGATGGGATCGACGGGCCCACAGACGCAGCCGGGGCCATCGTAGACGGCGCGTCGCTCAGTAGAGCTCAATCCAAAGACTTGGACCCTGTAAAGTATCTTAGGAGCAACGACTCCTACAACTTCTTCGAAGCCTTAGGCGACGCCGTCTTCACGGGCCCAACAGGCACCAACGTCAACGACCTGACGCTGATCCTAGTCGCTTGAGGTAATGTGATGCGTTCAACCACACGTAGGAAAAAGGCGATCGAGGAGATGAAGGAACTTCTATACGAGATCAGCGACCTTGTTGACGTTGTCCTAGTCGAGGGGCTGAGGGACGTGGAGTCTCTAAAGAGGTTGGGGTATACTGGGGAGATCGTTACATGTGCCGCTATAAACGTCAACGACTATGACTTGATGACGGAGGTCTCTGGTAAGTATCGACGTGTTCTTATCCTCACCGATTTTGATCAGGAAGGGCTGATGCTTAACCGACGTTTCGCCGAGATACTGGAGCATGAAGGCGTAAAGGTCGAGAAGGGGCTTAGGAGGATGGTGGGCAGAATCACTGCGGCTCTCGGTATATATGCGATAGAGTCCTTGGACAACATCATGGACGCTGTAGACCGTGACGTTTAGAGTGTTCTTATAAAGACCCCTGCATTCAGTGTCTTGTCTATCGATGACCGAGCAGTTAACCGAGAAGGGCCAGGTGAAGCAGTCAAAGGCTATACTCTGCATGCTCAAGACTGACGTCCACGACCACGTCATATACAGGATAAAGCTGGACGAGCTCAGCAGTCTAGTCGAGACCCTAGGGATAGAGGTGGTCGACGAGGTAATCCAGAGCAGGTACAGATCCTTCTCCAAGTTCTTCATCGGCAGCGGCAAGGCGAAGGAGCTCGGGCGGAAGGTGAGGAGGCTCGGAATCGACCTCGTCATCTTCTACAACATCCTCAAGAGCAGCCAGAAGCTGAACCTGATCCGTGCGCTGAACTGCGACGTCATCGACCGCTACGAGTTGACCTTGGAGATATTCGACCAGATGGCGTCCGACCGACTCAGTAAGCTCCAGATACAGGCAGCACGGCTGGAGAAGCAGGCCCCCTTCTACAAGCTCCAAGCCTCCATCAACTACAGGTACGACAGGCCTTTCTTCCGGGCCGGCGGCGAGTACGCGTTCCACGGCAAGATGAGGGAGCTGAGCAGGAACCAGGCCAGGGTCCGCGAGGAGATCGATAAGCTCATCGAGGAGAAGAACCAGCGTATATGGAACAGGCGGAAGCTCGGGTACCCGGTGGTCTGCATCGCAGGGTTCTACAACGCCGGGAAGACCAGCCTCTTCAACGCCGTGACGGGGGACAACAAGCCCGTCAGCGACAGACCCTTCACTACGCTCTCCAGCAAGTACCAGAGAAGGTTCATCGACCACGAGACCACCGTGCTGTTCATAGACACAATCGGGTTCGTCATCGACGTCGATCCGAGGCTCATCCAGAGCTTCAAGCTGAACCTCCTCGATATCCGTAGCTCGGACATCGTCATCCTGCTGATGGAGATCACCGATCCCCCCCTCAAACTGCAGATGAAGCTCACCGAGGGGGTCAGGCTGCTGAAGGACATCGGGGTGTCCCATGACCGCATAGTCATAGTCTTCAACAAGCTTGACAAGGCGCCCGAGATGGAGGAAAGGATCGCCGAGGAGCTCAGCCTCGAACAGCTGGGCATCCCCTGGATAGCGATATCCGCCTTGAAGCGAAGGAACCTCCAGGATATGCTTCACATCATAGCCGACAGGCTTAGGGAGTTCAAGGAGAACCCGCCCGAGCCCCAGAAACTGTCAGCTTTCCAGAGAACCGAGACCGCTATAAACCGGTTGCTGGAGCACTACCCCGTCGAATACGTTCCAAGGGGATACGACACATTCAGAGGATTGGTCTCGACGATTCTGAGCCAGAACACTAACTCTAAGAACCAGAGGACCGCGTTCAGCCGCCTCGAAGAATCCGTTGGGATCACTCCATACAGGATAGACGCGGCGTCAGAGGAACAGGTAGTCGAAGCCATCAAACCTGCGGGAATGTACAACCAGCGTACACGCACCCTCAAGGCTGTGAGCAGGGAGATCATCGAGAAGTACGGCGGAGACCTCCAGTCCGTCTTCGACATGACGTTCCCGGAGGCAAGGGACAGGCTCATGGACTTCCCCGGCGTAGGTGCGAAAACGGCTGACGTCGCCCTGATGTTCGTGGCGAACCACCAAGTCATTCCAGTGGACCGTCACATCGAACGGGTGTCCAAGCGTCTTGAGATAGTGCCCCCGAAGGCAGGTTACGAGGAAGTAAGCAGGGCGCTGGAGGACGGCTCGACTCCAGACAGGTTCAGAGATGTACACCTCTCTCTGATACGTTTCGGCAGAGAGACCTGTAAAGCCCAGAGACCGCGTTGCAGCGAGTGTGTGCTTAAAGATATGTGTCCCTACCCCGAGAAGGCTGGAATAGACTTATCTGAAACCGAGCACGCGGACCAGTGAATATTACATGTTCAAGAACTTGAATCGTAACTTAATCCTGCTTTTCGCTTTGAACATCGCGTTCGGCCTCACGATGCAGCTCATCAACCCATTGTTCCCCCTGTTCCTTGAGGAGGCGGGGGCCAACGAGGTTCAGAACGCCATGGTGATCTCCGCAGGAAACCTTGTGGCGACCATGCTCATGCTGCCCAGCGGCCTCCTGATAGACAGGGTAGGTAAGAAGACTCTGCTCTTGTTCGGTGCGGGACTATCAACTGTCTCGATATTCCTGTTATCGATGGTGAACAGCTGGGACACCGTGTTCCCATTGTACATGTTGTTAAGCATGGCCGGGGCTTTCTTTATCCCCTCCAGGATGGCCATGATCACCGAGAACGCCGATTCACATAACAGATCCTCGACCTTCGGCGTAATGAACATGGCTTGGCCAGTCACCGGCATAATAGCGCCGACGCTAAGCGGCTACCTAGTGGAGTATTTCAGCTGGAGACACGTGTTCCTAATCGCAGGGGCCATCAACGCGTTGAGCCTCATACCTACTTACATGATAAAGAGGAAGGGAGCATACAAGACAAAGACCAAGAAAGCCTCGTTCAGAGACGTGTTCAAGCCAGAAGTGTTTCCGACCCTAGCGACCTTCTTCGTCTTCCATCTACTGATGACGACGGGGCTGGGCGGAATAAACATGATCCTACCTCTATACCTTGGGGACGTGCATGGGCTATCGCCAACCTTAATCGGGTTCTTTTTCACGGCTCCGAGCATCGTCATGTTGTTCACACAGGTCCCAGCCGGCACCTTGGCTGAGAGGTTTGGCAAGAAACGGTGGATACTTTCATGTATAGCTCTGATACCCTTCTTGTACCTCTCTTGGATGTTCACCGAAAACTGGGTCGTCATGCTCGTGATGTACTCGCTGCTGTTTGGTCTGTGGAGTATGACATGGCCGGCGACACTAACTCTTCTGTCTGACAGCGTACCAGACGATATCCTAGGGGCCGCGTTCGGTGTGAGAATGACAGGCGTCCGAATGGGATTCACAGTAGGGCCCCTCATCGGTAGCTACCTGTACAGCACTTATTACCCGTCGAGTCCGTTCCTCGGCGCCGCAGGGTTCACGCTGCTAGCCGTGTTCGTCGCGTATTTTCTGCGTGATAACATCCGTGAGACTTAACTAAATTATTCATTTTTGATGTTCAAAACATGCATCTTCACCGAGAATGCTTCTTCTTCCATACATTACGAATCCTTTAAATCTGAGCCCTGTTGATTCTTTACAGCCTATAAAAATAGGAGTGTCTACACATGCCAAGAACAAGATCACCGAAGCGAGGGTCGCGGTCCTACTCGCCACGTAAAAAGGCGAGAAAAGCTAACGGACGCGTCTCCTTCTGGCCAACCTTGGACGCAGAGCCGAGGCTGGTTGGATTCGCTGGCTACAAGGCAGGCATGACCCACCTGTTCTACGTAGAGGATAGCAGACGAGTTCCCGAGTACGGTAAGGAGGTGAAGGCCCCCGCAACCGTTATCGACACTCCGCCTATGCTGGTCGTCGCCGTCAGGGCTTACGAGAAAACCTACGACGGGCTACAGGCCATATCAGAAGCTTGGATGGCGAACCAGCCGAAGGACCTGTACAGGAGGATAAGCTTCGCGACGGATCCCCGTCCAGACGCCAAGCTGGCAGAGATCGAGAAAGACCTCGACAGGGTCGCCGAGATAAGGGTCATAGCGGCGACGCAGCCAAGAGAGGCTTCGGTCTCAAAGAAGGTCCCGGACCTTATGGAGATACCCGTAAGCGGGGGCTCCATGGAGGAGCGGTTCAGCTACGCTAAAGGGCTTCTGGGCCAGACTGTCACAGTGCAAGACGTCTTCGAGCCCGGCGAGGGCATCGACGTCGTCGCCGTGACTAAGGGAAAGGGTTTCCAGGGCCCGGTCAAGCGCTGGGGGGTCAGGATTCTCTCAAGAAAGTCTAGGAAGAGTAAGAGGGCGGTGGCCTCGATTGGGCCGTGGGTGCCGAGGGGCGTCATGCCTCAGGTGCCGAGAGCCGGCCAGATGGGCTTCCACAACAGGACCGAGTACAATAAAAGGATAATGCTCATGGATGAGGATGTGGATCGCGTTAACCCCAAGAGCGGCTTCAAGAACTATGGCTTCGTGAAGGGCGACTACCTGCTCCTCAAGGGAAGCGTTATGGGGTCGTCCAAGAGGCTTATAAAGCTCAGGAAGACGGTTCGCAAGATAAGTTACCCTGAGGAGCCGCCGCAGATCACGTACCTTCACACCGAGTGGCAGAAGAGGAGCGCAGAGCAATGAAGGTACCTGTATTCAACCTGAAGAACGAGAAGATCGACGAAGTCGAGGTACCCAAGGTCTTCGAGACTCCTGTGAGGCACGATGTGATCAAGCGAGCCGTCTTAGCTCTCCAGAGCACGAGGTTCCAGCCCCAGGGCAGGGATCCAATGGCTGGTAAAAGGACGACGGCCGAGTCGATGGGAACAGGCCATGGCACAGCCCGAGTCCCTAGGCTCAGGCAAGGCAACAGAGCCGCCTTCGGCGTAAGCATCGTAGGCGGCCACGCGGCTTTCCCTCCACGCTCGGAGAAGGTCATCGTGAAGCGGATCAACAAGAAAGAGAAGAGATTCGCCATTAGGTCGGGAATCGCAGCCACGGCTGTAAAGGAACTCGTAGAACATAGAAGCCACAAGGTAGCCGAAGTGAAGCATATTCCCATCGTCATCGACGACGATGTGGAGAACCTAACAAAGACCAAGGAAGTAGAGGAGCTCTTCCAGTCCCTGGGAATCTGGGCGGACGTAGAGAGAGCCGACCGGAAGAAGACGAGGGCTGGGAAGGGCAAGATGAGGGGTCGCAGGAAGAAGACAGGGAAAGGGCCGCTCATCGTTGTGTCAGAGGACAACGGAATATCCAAAGCAGGCAGAAACCTACCTGGAGTCGATATAGCCGACGTCCACAGCCTGAACGCGGAGCTTTTAGCCCCCGGGGCGCACCCGGGCAGGCTTGTGGTGTGGGGCAGATCGGCCTTCGAGAAGCTCGACGAGGTGTGGGGGGCCTAAGATGGAGGCACACAAGGTAATCCATTACCCCCTCATGACAGAGCGCAGCGTTAACATGATCGAGTACGAGAACAAGCTCGTGTTCATGGTGGACCGCAAGGCGACCAAACACATGATAGCTAAGGCTGTCAAGGAGCTATACGAGGTAGAGGCAGAGACCGTAAACACCCTCATAACCCGGAAAGGTGAGAAGAAAGCCTTCATAAAACTAAAAGACGAATACGACGCATCAGACATCGCCATCCGTCTAGGAATACTGTAGGTGTGAACCATGGGTAAGAAGATAAAGGTACAGAGGAGAGGCCGCGGCACAAGCCAGTTCAGAGCCGCCAAGATGAACAAGATCGCACCAGCCAAGTACCCCACGCCGACAAACGAAAACAGGACAGGAACCATCAAGGAGCTTAAACACGAGCCGGGAAGAGGCGCGCCTCTTGCGTACGTCGAGTTCGAGCCGGGCTCAGGGTTCTACTCTTCAGCCATCGAAGGAACATACATTGACCAAGAGATAACAGTCGGACCCAACGCGCCCCTACAAGTGGGAAACGTGCTCCCGCTGGGAAGCATCCCAGAGGGAACCATGGTCTGCAACATCGAGCTGAGGCCCGGGGACGGCGGGAAGATAGCGCGGAGCTCTGGCAGCTTCGGCACAGTTATAGCCCACACCCAGACCCACACATCGGTGAGGGTTCCATCCAAGAGGACAGTAACCATACACAACAATTCGCGAGCCACATTAGGGATCATCTCAGGGGCCGGACGCAAAGAGAAGCCATTCCTCACGGCAGGCGATAAAGTGCACGCCAAGAAGGCAAAGGGGCACAAGTACCCGGTGGCTCACGGCGTCAAGATGCCGGCCGCGATGCACCCTCACGGCGGAGGCCGCCACAGGAGGCCCGGAAAATCTACGACGGTGTCCAGGCATGCGCCTCCAGGCGCAAAGGTAGGGCTCATAGCCGCCAGGAACAGTGGAAAACGCCAGAGGAGGAGAAACTAAGGGTTATATAACCCCTATCTGTTAAGGTGAGTGAAAATGCCCAAGGACTTTAATTATCGCGGGAAGACCGTCGAGGAGCTTCAATCCATGTCCATGGATGAGTTCATCCAGCTCCTCCCATCGAGGATGAGGAGAAGCCTACGCCGTGGACTCAGCGCAGAGCAGAGGATAATCCTAGAAAAGCTGCGCAGACACTCGAACAAGCCTCTAAGGACACACGCGAGGGACATGATCATACTCCCAGAGATGATCGGGAGATCGATCCATGTCTACACCGGGAAGGAGTTCAAAGAGGTCAACATAACCGAGAAGATGCTCGGGCACTACCTAGGCGAGTACGCCATCAGCATGACCAGAGTCCGCCACGGCCGCCCAGGCATAGGGGCTTCTCGTAGTAGCATGTACATACCGCTGAAGTAGCTTCTACATCATATTTAACTAAACTCTATTTATCCATTATATTCCTCTCTTTATGATACACTCTTTTCTTGTATCATTTTCCTCGCATTTTTAATGGAATCATTCAGGGTTCAACACCTTCCCGGGGATAGGTTTAATTACATGAACCTTTTTATATCAAGCCTCGATTCAAGATAGGCGAACGGTGCGTATATGCCAACCTGGAAATACTCGGTGCAAGGGCTCGACCCAGACAAGACTGCATTAGCCAGCGGCAGAGATCTAAGGATAAAGCCGAAGGTTGCTAGAGAGATCTGTCACCACATCAAAGGAATGAAGCTGGAGGAAGCGAAGGGTTTCCTAGAGGATGTCATAGAACTGAAGAAGCCAGTGCCGTACTATAGGTATCGTGGGAAGATCCCTCACAGGAAAGGGCTGCAGGGACACGACGCCGGCAGGTTCCCAGAGAAAGCAGCGCATGAAATCCTGAAGATCCTTGAATCAGTGGAGGCCAACGCCGAGTTCAAGGGGCTGTACGCAGACAGGCTACGCATCATCCACATGGCCGCCCACCGGGGGAGAGTCATCAAGAAGTATATTCCAAGGGCCTTCGGCAGAGCCTCACCCTACTTCAATCACATGACCCATATCAAGGTCGCAGTTGAGGAGTACTAATGTCGGTTATTAAACGAATAATACAGGATAGCATCGAGCGCGTCAAGGTGGACGAGCTCCTAATGGATGAATACGAGCAGGCTGGCTACGGCGGAATAACGCTAACCAAGACTCCTTTGGGGGCACAGATCAATCTCTTCGCCATGAGACCCGGGCGGGTCATCGGGAAGAGAGGCAGGGCCATAAAGGCGGCATCGTTACGCCTGGAGACGGAGCTGGGGCTACCCAACCCTCAGATAACCGTGGTAGAGGTGGAGGTTCCAGAGATGAACCCCCGGATCATGGCGTCGCGGATAGCGAACGCCCTTGAACGAGGCGTTCACTTCAGGAGAGCCATTTTCTGGAGTCTGCGCCGCATAATGGACAGCGGAGCCATCGGGTGCGAGATCCTCCTGAAGGGACCGCTGAGGAGCCAGAGGTCAAGGTTCGAGAAGGTCGTCGAGGGCTACGTGCCAAAGTCCGGGGACCCTGCGCTGACGTATGTACGCCACGCGACAATGCACGTCAAGATGAAAAGAGGCGTCCTGGGCGTTACGGTGAGCATCGTGCCGCCGGATGCGAAGTTCCCCGACAAGGTGAGCCTCGATGAGCTGCCTGAGATAGAGTATAAGCCACCGATAGTTGTTGAGCCGGAGACTCCTGAAGCGGAGGCTCAGCCAGAGGGCGAGGAGCCGACATCGGAGGAAGCTGAAAAAGTGGTGCTCCCCGAAACGCCTAAAACAGAGGCGTCGGAGGAAGAGGTTGTTGTGGAGGAAGCACCGGCCGCTGAGGAGGTTTCCGTCGAGGAAGCAGAATCTCTTGTGGAAGAGGGATCTATAACAGAGGATAAACCTGAGGTGGTCCCTGAGACCGTTGAGCCTATTCCTGAAGAGGAGCCGACTACAGTGGAGACAGAGACCGCTGAGAAAGAGGAGCCGGCCATAGAAGAGACAGAGGCGGCCAAGACAGAGGAGCCCGAGAAAGAGGAGGAGTAGAGATGCCTATTCTTCGTATGGATGACATACGTGACATGGACACCGAGGAGAGGCAGGAGAGGCTCCAAGAGCTCAGGACAGAGCTCGTTAAGATTAAGACCATGATCCGGGCAGGCGGCTCAGTGGAGAACCCCGGTAGAGTCAAGGCCCTAAGGAAGACCATAGCGAGAATCCTGACGGTAATGAACGAGGAGGCGCAGTGAGTTGGCCCCTCGAACCCCAGAAAACATTACCCGCCATGAACTCATAGGGCTGGAAGCAGAGGTTCTGAAGGATAGCAACCCATACAACGTAAACACCCGAGGAACCATCATAGATGAGACCATGAACACCCTCGTCATCGATGACGGCGGAGCTAAACGCATAGCAAAGAAAAACGCAGTGTTCAAATTCAATCTCAAAGGCAAAGCCGTGAAAGTCGAGGGCTGGGCCCTCGCAAGTAGACCCGAGGACCGGGTAAAGAAAAAAATTAAACGAAGATGGTAGGGCGAGACGAAGATTGATGACACTTAAGAAACCGGAGCTGGAGTGCGACGAGTTAGACTGCCCGTTCCACGGCACACTGGCCGTCAGGGGAAGAACCCTGGAGGGCACCGTGGTAAGCACGCGGATGCAGAAATCCGTCGTGGTCCAGATGTCATACACAAGATACAACAAGAAATACGAGCGTTACGCGCGGATGCGTAGTAGGGTAACCGCCCACAGCACGCCCTGCATCCCCGTGAAGGTAGGCGACACTGTAAGGATAGCAGAATGCCGCCCGCTCAGCAAGACCAAGAACTTCGTGATCGTCGAGGTATTGAAGGAGGCCTAGCCGGATGTCGAAGAGAATAAAGCGTAGGATTCTACCAAGGCGAAGGACCTCAGGTGGCCTCACCATCGGTAGCATGCTCAACTGCACCGACAACACTGGCGCCAGGCGCCTCAAGATTATCCAGATGGTGGGCTACAAGGGTAGGAAAAGGAGGCTACCCACCATCGGGGTCGGCGACCTCGTCACCGTCTCGTGCCGCGAGGGCACTCCCGAGATGAGGAAGCAACTGTTCAACGCCGTGGTCGTCAGGCAGAAGCGCCTATACCAGAGAACCGACGGCACCAGGGTCCAGTTCGAGGACAACGCGGCCGTGATTCTGACACCGGAAGGCACGTTGAGGGGCTCAGACGTCAAGGGCCCCGTGGCCAGGGAGGCCGTGGACCGATGGGCGCGACTCGGTAACATAGCGAGGATGGTGGTCTAGGTGAAGAAGGGAGCGAAGAAACCGTCGACAGTAAGGCGTAACATGTACAACGCGCCAAACCACAAGAAGAGGAAGTATTTATCTGCTCCGTTGTCACCAAGCCTCAGAGCCGAGTACGGCACAAGGTCGATGCCCGTGGTCGCCAACGACACGGTTAACATCACCAAGGGTGACAGGAAGCTAGCCGAGGGGAAAATACTAAGAGTGGATACCAAGGATCGAAAGATCTACATCGAGGGCGTCACCCGAACACGGCAGGATGGATCAACGGTTCAGATACCGATAAGGACAGAGAACATCATGATTACTAGGCTCCACCTTGACGACGAGTGGAGAAGGAACATGCTGGAGCGCAAGAGCTTCAGCGCGGAGGAGGAGTAGACATGGGTAAGAAGGGACCCTCAAGGCACCTCAAGAGACACCCAAGCCCATCCTTCTGGCCCATAAACCGGAAGAGCGGCGCATGGTCTATACGGACGAGCTCTGGGCCTCACTCGCTGCACACCTCGATGCCCACAGGCGTCGTTCTGAGAGACGAGCTGAAATACGCGAAATCCGCGAAAGAGGCAAAGTTCATCATCAAACAAGGCAAACTAATCGTCGACGGCAAGACGCGGCTCGACGAGAGGTTCCCTGTCGGGCTGATGGACGTCATCAGCATACCAGACTCGAAGGAGTTCTTCAGGGTCCTGCCGGACCACGGAGGAAAGTTGAAGCTTCTGCCCATAACTGAAGACGACGCCAAGTACAAGCTCGTCAGGATTACTGGAAAGATGACTCAACCCGGAGGAAAGACCCAGTTGAATCTCCACGACGGCTACAACCTAGTTGTCTCTGCGGAGGAAGACAGCTACAAGGTCAACGACGTGCTGAAGATCAAGGTCCAGGAGAAGGAGATAGTGGACCACATCGAGTTCAAGGAGATGCAGCAGAGCATCGTAACGGGCGGTAGGAGCCAGGGCGTCCAGGGAATGATCATCGGGGTGGGCTCCGAGCCTGGTTGGAAGAAGACATGCATCATCAGGACGGCCGAGGGAGAAGACATCAGGACTCTCGCAAGGTACGTGTTCGCGGTCGGCTCAAAAGAACCCTTGATAGCGCTGAAGGCTGGTGAAGAATGATGTCGGAGAATCCCATGAAGCAGCTAAAGATAGGCAAAGTCGTCGTGAACATTTCCGTCGGCGCATCGGGGGAGCCCCTAGACAACGCAATGACCATCTTACGGCAGATCACGGGACAGGAGCCGTGCCAGCGTGTCGCCAAGCAGACCATAAGGCAGTGGGGGATAAGACGGAGTGAGCCCATGGCGTGCCTCATCACGCTGCGAGGCGAGAGAGCAGACGCTTTCTTGCAGAGAGCCTTCCAGGCTATCAGAAACAGGTTGAACCCCCGCAGCTTCGACAAGAACGGAAACTTCGCCTTCGGGATCAGGGAGCACATCGACATTCCCGGCACCAGGTACGACCCCAACCTCGGGATAACCGGGATGGATGTCAACGTCACCTTGGAGCGGCCAGGCTACAGGGTTAGCAGAAGGAAGAGAGCCCAGTCCAAGATAGGCAGCTCCCACAGAGTGACCCCGAAGGAGTCCATGACATTCATAGCGGAGAAGTACGGGGTCAAGGTAGGTCAAGATCAATGAGTAACCAGATTAAACCCAAGGAAAGGAGCTACGGCAAGGGAAGCCGTGGATGCGTAAGGTGCGGCACAAGAGACGGCCTCATTAGACGCTACGGCATAAACCTGTGCCGCCAATGCTTCCGCGAGGTAGCGGAGAAGATGGGTTTCAAGAAGTATAGGTGAGAACATGGATCCTCTCGTAAACGCGTTAAACACCATCATGTCCCACGAAGGGAGGCGGAAGAACGAGTGCATCATCACACCCGCCTCCGACCTAGTGGGCAGAGTACTCCGCCTCATACAGGGCAAAGGCTACGTGGGTGAGATAGAGTTCATCGATGATGGTAGGCAAGGCAAGATCAGGGTCCAGCTGTTCGGCAGGATAAACGAGTGTAAGGCAGTAACTCCACGGTTCAAGACCAGGGTCTTCGAGATGGAGAAGTGGGAGAAACGTTTCCTGCCCAGCAGAAACCTTGGAGTAGTGATCCTCAGCACCCCCCGGGGCATCATGGATCACAACCAGGCAAAGGAAGAGAACGTGGGCGGCGTACTGCTGGCCTACGTGTACTAGAGGTGAATAGACGTGACTGTTCAGATAGTAGAAAACTCTGTAACGGTACCCGAAGACGTAGACCTGACCCTAGATGGGCATAAGGTCGCAGTCACAGGCACCAACGGAAAGATAGAGAGAGACTTCGGCCACACGAAGTTGAACCTCGACTACCAGGAAAGGGTGCTCCGCGTATGGGCGGAGAACCCGAGAAAGAAACAGACTGCCTTAATCAACACCATAACGAGCCATGTCAGTAACATGATCAAGGGTGTGACAGAGGGCTTCACCTACAGGCTCAAGATAGTGTTCATCCACTTCCCCATGAACTTCCAGTTTCGGGGAAACAAGATCGTGATAAACAACTTCGTGGGTGAGCAGAAGGCACGTGAGGCCAAGATTCTTGAAGGTGTACAGGTACACGTCGAAGGAGACGACATAATCGTAACCGGGCCCGACATCGAGAAGGTGGCCCAGACAGCCGCCAACATACAGCAGTCCACGCACATCCGTAACAAGGACCTCCGCAAGTTCCTGGACGGTATATACGTGTACAAGAAGGAGTGAGGCAGATGAGCGACGAAAAACAGAGGTTAATGAAGCTAAGAAAGAAGATCAGCAAGAAGCGGCCCCACTTCAAACGATTCGAGTCATGGAGGTTCGTTAGGATCAAGGACCAGTGGCGGAAGCCAAGAGGCATAGATAACAAGATGCGCACCGAGGAGTCCGGTTGGCCCAAGTCGGTCAAGGTAGGGTACAGGGGACCAACCGCCGTTAGAGGCCTCCATCCATCTGGGAAAGAAGAGGTTATGGTTTGGAACCCAGCGGACGTTGCCGGGGTGGACGCCGAAACGCAGGTCGCCCGGATCGGAGGCTCAGTAGGCGGCAGGAAGAGGGAAACAATATTAGAGAAGGCCGAGGAGCTTAACATCCGAATCCTCAACCCAGGCAAACGGGAATCTGAGGACGAGTTCGATGAGCTTGTCACAGAAGACGAGGAAGAGTTGCCCGAAGAAGACGATGAGGAAGAGATTGATCTCGAGGCTATGACCAAGAAAGAGCTGACGGCCCACGCAAAGGAGATGGGCATCAAGGTTCCCTCCAAAACTAGAAAGGCAGACATCATCGAGTTGATAGAGAACTTCGAAGATGAGGAGGACGAATAGAGGTGAACCTACGAAGCCAGCGAAAACTAGCCGCCAACGTACTGGGCTGCGGCGTGCACAGGGTCTGGATAGACCCGGAGAAGGCAGGCGAGGTCAGCATGGCCATCACCAGAAAAGAGATCAGAAAGCTCGTCCACGAGAAAGCCATAAAGGCGCTCCCAGAGAACAGCCAGAGCAGGGGAAGAGCACGCGTCCTCGCCGAGAAGAAGAAGAAAGGCAGACGCATAGGTGAGGGCTCAAAGAAGGGCAAGAAGTACAGCGTCGTGTCCCGGAAGACGCGGTGGATGAACCGCATCAGGGCGCAGCGTAGGAGGCTCATGGATCTGAGAGAGCGGAGGATAATCACCGTAAGCACTTACCGAACCCTCTACAGGAAGGCTAAGGGAGGCGAGTTCAGGAGCATAGCCGAGCTCGAACGGTACATCAACGACAACAACCTGAGGAGGCGTACGTTTGGCTAAAGGACCGCGGTACCGCGTACCATACAGGCGCAGGCGCGAGAAGAAGACCGATTACGCCGCAAGACGGGTGCTCGCGACAGCCGACCGCCCGAGGGTCGTCGTGAGGGTATCAGGCAAAAACATACTGGTCCAGGTGGTGAGGTCCGCTATAGAGGGAGACTACGTCGTCGCGCAGACTAGCAGCAAGGAGCTCAAGAAGAGCTACGGCTGGGTGGCGAGCGGCAAGAACGTCCCAGCGGCCTACCTACTGGGGCTATTAGCAGGCAAGAAGGCCAAGGCAGCTGGCGTGGAGCACGCCATCCTGGACATGGGTCTTAAGAGAGCCACGGCAGGAAACAAGGTTTTCGCCGTGGTGAAGGGCGCGTTAGACGCCGGACTCGACGTTCCATGCGACAGCGACATTATTCCACCTCCTGAGAGGATAAACGGCAGCGTAATCGCTGAATACGCAGAGCAGATGGAAGACCCCCTCGAGTACGAGACAAGGTTCTCGGTTTATCTCCGTCGCGGACTGAGACCGGAGGCCATACAGGGCCACTTCGAGGAGGTCAAAGCACGCATAGAGGAGAATAAAATTGAGTAGAAGACGGGAGAACCCATTAGATAACTGGGTCCCAAAGACCCAGCTCGGTAGACAGGTTTACGAGGGGCAGGTCTCCTCGATATACGAGATCTTCGAGGAAGGCCACAGGATCAAGGAAGTAGAGATAGTGGACGTCCTCGTACCCGACCTCAAAGACGAGGTAATCAACATCAACCTGGTTCAGAAGCAGACAGACGCGGGTGAGTCCAGCAGGTTCACGGCCCTCGTGGCCGTCGGAAACGAGAACGGGCTCATCGGAATAGGGCTGGGTAAAGCCAAGAGAGTGAGGAACGCCATCGAGAAAGGCATCAGGCTGGCGAAGCTCAGCCTGCACCCCATTAAGATGGGCTGCGGCAGTTGGGAGTGCGACTGCGGCGAGGGACACACGCTGCCCTTCAAGGTGCGGGGAAAGGCCGGGAGCGTCGTGGTCACGCTGCTCCCGGGGCCCCAGGGGCTTGGTCTCGTGGCCGGTGACACCGCCAAGGTCGTGCTGAAGATGTCAGGTATAAAGGACTGCTGGAGCAAGAGCATCGGCAAGACCACAACTACCAACAGCTTCGCGTTCGCCACCTTCGAGGCGCTGAAGCAGACCATGAGCATAATGACACCCAAGGACTGGGCGTGATAGGGATGGAGAAGAAAAGCCTGCTAGCCATCAGGATAAGAGGCACCATCAACGTCTCCCAGCGGGTCGAGGACACGCTCAGGATGCTCAGGATCGACCGAAACAACTACGCCACTCTACTAGACGATAGGCCAGACTACGCTGGAATGCTTCAAAGGGCTAAAGACTGGATCACGTGGGGCGAACCGGATCTGGAGACGATAAAGATCATGCTCGAGAAACGCGGCGAGGCCCCGGGGGGCGTCAAACTCAAAGAAGAGTACCTGAAGGAGCTGGGCTTCGAGGGGTTCAGCCAGTTGGCTGAGAAGCTACACAGCTGCGAGATGGATATAAACAAGCTTGATGGTGTCAAGCCCTTCTTCAGGCTCCACCCCCCAAAGAAGGGGTTTAAGAAGAGCGTTAAGCGACCCTACGGGAACAAGGGTGAGCTCGGGTACAGAGGCGAAGCCATCAACGAGCTTGCGAGGAGGATGTGCTAGATATGCCCCATAAACTACGCAAGGTGAGAAAGCAGAGAGGCTCAAGGTACATGGGCTGGGGGCAGGTCGGCCAGCATAGGAAAGCCGGAGGCCGCGGCGGCAAAGGCAAGGCGGGCGGAAGGAAGCACTTCTGGATCAGAACGGTAAAGTACGAGAAGGAAAGGTACCAAAAGATTGGGTTCCTACCGCCGTCAGCCAAGAAACCCAAGGCGGCGACGATCAACGTCGGGGAGCTTGAAGACCTCGCGATGAAGGTCATCGGAGACTACGGGGTCAAGGGCGGGAACGAGCTCGACTTGAAGTCCCTCGGCATCGTTAAGCTCCTCGGGAGAGGCAGCGTAAGCGTCCCTCTCAACGTCAAGGTCGCCTACTCGACAATGAGCGCCCAAGAGAAGATTGAAGAAGCAGGCGGCTCTATCATAGAACCGTAGAGGGACGATAGACTTGCGGTTCCTGGATCTATTCAAGCCGATATCGCCATTTATACCTGAGGTCAAGCCGCCTCAGAGGAAGGTTGCCTTCAACACTAGGCTGATGTGGACGCTGGCCGCCCTAGTCATATACCTGGTTATGTCGGAGACGCCTCTGTACGGGATTGAGACTCAAGGTGCGTCCGATCCCTATGCTATGTTGAGGATCATCTTCGCGTCTAACCGTGGCACATTGATGGAGCTTGGGATCGGCCCAATAGTCACCGCTGGTCTAATCATTCAGCTCCTCGCTGGCTCTGATATCATCTCCTTCGACAGATCCGATCCAGAGGACAGGGGTTTGTTCACCACCGCGAGCAAGTTCTTCTCCTTCATCATGGTCATAGTTCAGGCCAGCCTCTACATTATAGGGGGCGTGTATGGGGCTATAAACAGAACACAGTCGATCCTCATATTTTCTCAGCTTCTGGCCGCCGGTTTAATCTTGATGATGCTAGACGAGCTGGTTCAGAAGGGCTGGGGGATAGGGAGTGGCATCAGTCTGTTCATCGTGGCGGGTATCACTCAGAACATATGGTGGATGAGCTTCAGCATAGCTCCGTCGCCCTATGACGCCGTGGGTAGGGCCTACGGCGCCATCATCGCACTTGTACAGAGTATCATGCGTGGGTTGCCGATACAGGACTGGTTGTACAGGGCCAACTCGCCTGACATGATCGGGTTCTTGACGACCCTCGCGGTCTTTGCCATCGTTGTCTACATCGAGGGCATGAGGGTGGAGATACCCATAAGCCACAGCAGCTACAGGGGCTACCGGAGCAGGATGCCGATAAAGCTGCTCTACGTCAGCAACATACCGGTGATCCTCGCATACGCCATGTTCGCCAACTTCCAGCTCATCGGCCAGTTCACGTGGAACAGGTGGAACACGGACAACAACCACTTCTTCTTCAACATGCTCGGCATGTACAACCAGACACAGAGCGGCGTCGCCCCCATCGGCGGGCTTGCCTACTACACTTCGTCGCCGGGAAGCCTAGGAGGGGTGATGGGTGACCCCGTGAGGGCGTTGATATACCTCTTCATAGTCGTCGGGTTCTGTGTGCTGTTCAGCATTACATGGCTGGAGATCGGCGGCCTAGGCGCCGACCAGATGGCGGAACAACTTCTGCAGTCGGGGATGCAGGTCCCCGGGTTCAGGCGAAGTAAGAAGCCTCTGGAGCTGCTGCTGAACAGGTATATCCCCACCATCACCGTGATTGGCGGCATGATAGTGGGTTGTCTGGCTGCGTTCAGCGAGTTCTTCGGCGTGTTCGGGTCGGGCATGGGCGCGCTGTTAGCCGTCAGCATACTGTACCAGTACTACCAGACCATGGTGCAGGAACAGGTCGAGGACCTGTACCCGTTCCTGCGGAGCGCCTTCGGGTAGCCTCCTATTCTTTATGATCTGTAGCAGGTCAGATCGTAAAATTTTTTTTCGATACTCTTTTTCCAGTTGGCGCTATATTCATCTGCTATGAAGACTGTGAAGCTCTACGACGGGGACCATTACCTCAGGGAGTTCGAGGTAGAGGTCGTGGGTGTTGATGCGTGCGGGGTCGAGCTGGATAGGACTTGCTTCTACGCGGAGGCGGGCGGTCAGGCGGGCGACACTGGTGTGTTGGGTGGTGAACGGGTCATCGACACCAAGGTCGGCGAGGACGGAGTCATTCTCCACTATATGGAGGATCCGCCGGGCTTCAAGGTGGGGGACGAAGTTGACGGAATACTTGACTGGGGGCGGCGTTACAGGATTATGCGGCTTCACACGGCGTCCCACATCATGGAGTACTTCCTCTGGAAGCGTTACGGCTACATGAAACGCACAGGCTCGTATGTCGATGACAAGAAGGATAGGGCTGACTACGTCCACGAGGACAGGCTGGACCCGGATACCTTGAAGCTGGTGGAGTCGGACACCAACGTGTTCCTCGCGGAGGGTCACCCTGTGAAGATAGAGGTCGACGACGAGGGTATGCGTCACTGGAGCTGCGGGCCGGTGGAGATGCTGTGCGCCGGCACCCACGTGAGGAACACGAGTGAGGTAGGGCTCATCAAGCTTAAGCGTCGGAACCCGGGGCGGGGCAGCGAGAGGGTGGAGACCAGCCTAGCAGAGTAGCAATATTTTCATATACTGTGCCTTCTTTATCAGCCACATGTTCCAGCCGCCACGCGGAACCAGAGATTACCTCCCAGAGGACCAGTTAAAGAAGAACTGGGTAGTGGACACAGTGCGGGAGGTCTACGAATCCTACGGCTTCGAGCCGCTGGACACGCCGGCCTTCGAGTATCTGGAGATGCTACAGATCAAGAGCGGGGAGGACATACTGAACCAGGTTTACGCCTTCAAGGACAAGTCAGACAGGGAGCTGGCCCTCCGCTTCGAGCACACAGCCAGCACCGTCCGCGTGGTAGCCTCGCATCGTGAGCTGCAGAAGCCCTTCAGACGCTACATTATTGGCCCCACCTGGAGGTACGAGAGACCATCCGAGACACGTTTTAGGGAGTTCTGGCAGGCAGACGTAGACATCTTTGGCGTCGAGAGCAGCATCGCGGACGCCGAGGTGATATCCGCCGTCGTCGAGGCGTTCAGCAGGCTAGGCTTCGAGGGTTTCACCATCTATCTCAACGATAGAAGAATCCTCAAGTCGATCGTGGAGCTAGCTGGGATCTCTTCCGAGAATAGTCTGGACGCCATACGTGCCGTGGACAAGATCAAGAAGATTGGCAGAGACGGAGTCATCGAGGAGCTCAGGGGGATATCACCCTACGAGGAGGCTTCGATAAAACTGTTAGACTTGGTTGGTCTGAAAGGAGAACCTCTGGAAGTCATCGGTTCAGCTAAACAGATGCTGAAGGAATATCCCGAGGGTGTCAAGGGCTGTGAAGCACTGGAAGATCTGATTATATATGCAGGTGCATTCGGCTTCGCGGAGTATATCGAGGTTGAACTTAGCCTCGCCAGGGGCCTCGACTACTACACTGGGCCCATCTTCGAGGTCTTCGCTAAGGGATACGAAGAGT
>DAOVEE010000239.1 GCA_030669135.1 Candidatus Bathyarchaeota archaeon
CCCTGTTTCCATTTTGTCAAGAATTATTAACGTAAAAGCACCAGTTTGAACCATGGGACAACATGATAAGGGAAACATAGTCGAGGAGTGGGAGACGGTGAAACTCCCGGCTGCTCCCAAGCTGGAGGAGGTCACCTTAGAACCTTCCACGACCGCTTTGCTGGTCCTCGACGTCCAGAACCAGAACTGTAACGCGGAGAGGAGGCCCCGCTGCGTAGAGTCAGTACCAAAGATCGCTGATCTATTGGGGAGGGCGAGGAGAGTGGGTGCCCCGGTCGTCCACAGCCTCACCAGAAGCGCCGAGCCTGAGGACATTAGGGAAGAGGTCAGGCCTATGGATGATGAGCCTGTCGTGCGGTCTGGGGTGGACAAGTTCTACGGCACGGAGCTAGAGAATATGCTGAAGGAGAGGCGTGTCAAGACGGTGATACTGGTCGGTACGTCGTCTAACGGGGCTGTTCTGCACACGGCGACAGGGGCGGCCGCGCGTGGATTGGGTGTGGTCGTGCCTGTGGACGGCATGTCAGCCAGCGACGCATACGCTGAACAGTACACCGCGTGGCACCTGGTGAACGCCCCGGGGACGAGAAGAGTGACTAGGCTGACAACCGTTGGCGCGATAGGGTTCAAGGTGAGCTGAACCTCCGGGCATCAATGAGGCGTTCGATACCCGTATATTTAGAGCCAACATTTTGTACGCGTCGAGGCCACTATGCTGGATGTATGGTTTTCATCGCTAATCAGCGTCTTAATCGTCAGTTCGCTGTCACTGGTCATCGCGTTGACTCTGAGCGCGTACGTGGACAACCTCGTAGCCCTGCTGCTTCCCTTCGCGGCGGGTAACTTCATCTACATAGCGGGCTCTGATCTGGTTCCTGAGCTTCAGGACGAGAAGCATCTCTACAGCAGCCTCGTTCAGCTCGCTTTGATGGTGCTCGGTTTGTCCCTGCTCTACCTCCTAAAGTTCATGTAGCACCAGCCGGCGCCCCTGAAGTCTAAAGTTTTAATGTCGATGTAGCCTAGTCATGGACATGGAGGCTGTTGATTTCGGGGTCCAGATAGAGCCCCAGTACGGCTTCACGTATGAGCACATCAGGGGTGTCGCGTCGGAGGCGGAGCGCCTCGGCTTCGAGTCCATCTGGGTCTCGGACCACTTCTTCATGACCGACGACTCCTTGGACGTCAACTGCCTTGAGTGCTGGACGGTTCTCACCGCGTTGGCGCGGGACACGACGAGGCTCCGGCTGGGGGCCATGGTGGCGTCCCAGAGCTACAGGAACCCGGCGTTGTCGGCTAACATGGCGGCGAGCGTCGACCACGTCTCAGGGGGGAGGCTCAACTACGGGGTAGGCGCCGGCTGGAAGGAGGTCGAGTACAGGGCGTACGGGTACGGGTTCCCGGGGGCGGGGCAGAGGATCAGGCAACTGGACGAGGCGGTGGAGATCGCTAGACGGATGTGGACGCAACCCAAAGCCACCTACGAGGGAAAGTATTACAGGGTGAAGGACGCCCTCTGCATGCCTAAGCCGGTTCAGAAGCCGCTGCCCATATGGATCGGCGGGACAGGCACCAAGACGCTGCGGGTGGCCGCTAAACACGCCGACGCGGTTAACTTCGCGTGGACCCACCTCCCTGAGTTCTTCGAGGAACGGTTCAAGGTGTTGAGGCGTCACTGCGAGAAGGTGGGCAGAGACTTTGACGATATAAGGAAGTCTGCGGGGCTGATGATGACGCTGGTGGACGACCCGTGTGCGGAGGAGCCCGCTAGGGACAGCCGCTACGTGAGGTACCTGAGCAGGCAGAACCCGGTCATGGTGGACACGCCTGAAGCCGTGGCCGAAAAGATTAGGGGATACATCGACGTCGGCGTGACTCACTTCATCCTCCGGTTCCATTACGGAGACGAGATCAGGAACATGAGGATGTTCATGAACAGGGTAGCCAAGCGGTTATAGTATCGACGACGGACATCCCACACATGTCTACTGGATTGGTGGCTCCCGGGGGAGACTCGGACTTCCAAGGTTCCGGAAACCCTCAGTATGTCGAGATGTGCCTGATGCGTTCATCTCCGACCCGGTTCATGAGCCTCCGGTCCGCGGTGTAGACGGGGATCTCCCTGATCTGCCCCAGTGAGATGTATGCCGAGTCGTAGACTGAGATGCCGTACCTCATGGAGTTCTCCACGCATGCGCACGCCAGATCCCCCTCAAGCGGGGCCAGCCAGAGGCTATACTTGTCCAGGGCTTCGACGATCTCCTTGAGCTGCCTCTCCCCGAGGCCGGGGTTGTACCTTAGGGCGTTGAGCACCTCGTATGGGAGGAGGCTCGGGGAGGCTATGTCAACGGTCCTGTCGACGTAGTCGTCTCTGCGTCTGAGGGCGGCGTCGGTGTGCTCATCCTCGACTGACCGCTTGACGACGACTGAGGCGTC
>DAOVEE010000091.1 GCA_030669135.1 Candidatus Bathyarchaeota archaeon
GGAAGGCAATTACGACGAAGAGATCAACAAGCTGATGAAGGGTTCGAAGGAGGAGCTTGCCGAGCTCTATAACAACAGGGAGATCGATCTGAGTTGAGTGACTACGTGAGCGGATACCCGGAGTACATGCAAGAGAGCCTCAAGAAAGTCGAGGCAACTAGAGCGAGCCGGGTTGGTAAGAGTTTCACCCCGATGACCGCAGAAGAGAGGCAGCGGGTACTAGAGGAGTACCACCCAGACTGGAAGATGGACCAGAAACGCGAGCTCAGAGTCGGCCCAAGTAAGGGTGAGCTCATGCCCCACGAGGTGGTGAACATACTAGAAGCCCACAACATGATCAAACCGGATCAGATAGATCTGAGTAAAATCGACTACGACGTAGATGTGTTGATCATCGGTGCAGGTGGAGCTGGACTGAGCGCAGCGCTCCTCGCCAACGAGAACGGGATCGCCCCGGAAAACATACTCATTGTCCAGAAGCTCAGGCTAGGTGACGCCAACAGCAAGATGAGCCAAGGCGGAATACAGGCGGCTGACCACCCCAATGACAACCCGGCCATACACTACCTCGACGTGATCGGTGGAGGCCACTACTACAACAAACCCGAGCTGGTCGAGGCCATGGTCAAAGACGGCCCCGACGTCATCAAGTGGCACGAGGAGCTGGGCGTACTATACGACAAGCTAGAGGACGGAACGATGCAGCTCGCCCCAGGAGGCGGCACCAGCAGACGAAGGATGCACAGCTGCAAAGACTACACAGGTGTGGAGATAACGCGAGTCCTCATGGACGAGATCATCAACAAGGGGATCAGCTACGTCGAGTTCACGTGCGCCGTCGAGTTCGTAATGGACGATATGGGTCAGGTAGCCGGAGCGGTATTATACGACATGGACAGCGACGAGTACAAGATCGCCCGAGCAAAGTCCACCATCCTGGCGACAGGGGGATTCGGGAGGCTGCACATACAAAACTTTGAGACCACCAACCACTACGGCGCCACTGGGGACGGCATAGTGATGGCTTACCGCGCGGGAGCCAACCTGATCCATCTCGACAGCACACAGTTCCACCCCACAGGCTCGGCGTACCCTGAACAGATAGTTGGACAGCTGTGCACAGAGAAGCTTAGAGCCAGGGGGGCTCAGCCCTTAAACGAGGACGGCGAACTCTTCGTCTACCCCCTCGAGACCCGCGACGTAGAGGCGTCTGCCTTAATCCGTGAATGCTACGGTAGAGAGCGGGGCATCACCACTCCCTCAGGGGTGAAAGGCGTCTGGCTCGACACCCCCCTCATCGAAATAATCAACGGCGAGGGAACCATTGAACGCGAGTTCGCCGCCATGTTCAGGAACTATAACAAGTTCGGCATAGACATAAGGAAGGAGCCCATGCTCGTCTTCCCGACCCTCCACTACCAGAACGGGGGAGTCGAGATCAACGTCAAGTGCGAGACCAATATACCCGGCCTCTTCGCCGCCGGCGAGATCTGTGGCGGCGTCCACGGAAAGAACCGGCTAATGGGCAACAGCCAGCTAGACCTCTACGTATTCGGACGAAGAGCCGGGAAAGCCACCGCTGAGAGAGCTAAGACGGCGAAAATAGGTAAACTAAACCTGGATCACCTTGACCGCTACGAGAAATGGCTGGAAGAGGAGGGAATCGAAACGGATAGAAAGTCTCCGATATTGCTCCCCGAGTACCGCGGCGAGAAGACGTTGAAGCACCAGTTAAAACTACTGTAAGGAAAAGGAAATGTCTGACGAGAAGATAGGCGTCTGGGTCTGCGAGTGCGGCGGCAACATAAGCGACGTGGTGGAGACCCAGGAGATCGCCGAAGCCATCAAAGACGAAGTCGCCTACGTGAACGTGGAACGATACCTCTGCAGCAAGCCAAGCGTCGACGGCATAAAGCAAGCCGTCGAGAAACACGGACTAGACAGAGTGGTGCTTGCCTGCTGCACCCCCAAGATGCATAGGACGACGTTCCTGAGCAACCTTGAGGAAAAGGGCGTCAACCCGGCTTTCCTTGAGATTGTGAACATTAGGGAGCAGTGCAGTTGGGTGCACAAGGACGACCATGAGGGGGCCACCCAGAAGGCGCTGGACCTAGTGAGAGGCGCAGTTACCAAGGTAAAAGAATCCGTTCCCCTCGAGTCTAAGAGAATGGAGGTCGTCCCCGAGGCGTTGATAATAGGAGGCGGCGTAGCGGGGATCACGACCAGCCTAAGACTAAGCGAAAACGGGATGAAGGTGCACCTAGTCGAGAAACGGCCCAGCATCGGAGGACACATGATCCAGTTCCCTAAGGTCTTCCCGACGCTGGACTGCAGCCAATGCATACTTACGCCCAAGATGGCTGAGGTGAGCCAGAGCCGGAACATAGACCTCTACACTTATAGCGAAGTCAAGGAGATCAACGGCGTACCGGGCGACTTCAACGTAAAGGTCTGGGTGAAGCCAAGGGGAGTCGACCCGGAAAAGTGCATAGGCTGCGGCGTGTGCAACACGGTCTGCCCTGGAAAAGCCAAGGACGAATACAACGAAGGGCTCAACGAACGTAAAGCCATATACAGGCCGTTCCCTCAGGCCGTTCCCAGCATATATACCATCGACTACGACGCGTGCCTCAGATGTGGGGCATGTGAAAAAGCGTGCCCCGCCGGCGCGATAGACATCGACGACCCTGGGAAGGAGATCGAGTTAAACGTCGGAGCCATTGTCCTCGCTACAGGCTTCGAGCTGTACGATCTAAGCGGGCTGCCACAGTACGGCTACGGCGTATACCCGAACGTCGTCACGAGCCTCGAGATGGAGCGAATACTTGACGTTAACGGTCCAACGGGAAGCCGGCTAATAGTCCCTGAGACGGGGAAAGAGGTCAACAGCGTCGCCTACGTGCTCTGCGCAGGAAGCAGGGACACGGAGGTAGGGCGCCCATACTGCAGTCGCGTATGTTGCCTCTACAGTCTGAAGCAGGCTCAACTGCTTAGAGAAAGGAACGTCGACGTCTGGATACATTACATCGACATAAGAGCCCCAGGCAGAAGGTACGAGGAGTTCTACAGGACCACCCAGGAGAAAGGAGCCATGTTCGTCAAGGGCAAGGTCACGGAGATAGTGCCTGAGGGCGACCAGGTGCTTGTGCGCAGCGAGGACATGATGCTCAACAGGATGGTGGAGAACCCCGTTGATCTCGTGGTGCTGGCGCCGCCTATCGTTACGACGGAGGAGACGCTGAAGCTGGCTGAGAGCCTTAGGGTCCCTATCGACGAGGATCAGTTCGTGCTTGAGCGGCACCCCAAGCTGGACCCGATGAGCACTAAACGCGACGGCATCTACGCGGCGGGGGTGATAATCGGTCCGAAGGACATCCAGAGCACTACGGCGGAAGCGGAGGGGGCGGCGATGAAGGTCGTGAACTTCCTCAGCGGTGACCGCGTCATCGAGCCGAACAAGGCTTTCCTCTCGGACCCAGAAGTATGCAATGGCTGCGAGGAGTGCGTCGAGGTATGCCCAGAGAACGCGATAACCATGAATGACGGAAAACCTGTGATAAACGATGTAATGTGCAGTGGCTGCGGAGCCTGTATCCCGGCGTGTCCAGAGAACGCTTTGGACCAGCAGGGGCTCAGTGACGCTCAGTTGAAGGCGAACATAAGGGGAATCCTAGACCACAGTGAAGCAGAGCTCAAGATACTTGCGTTCGTCGAGCAGGAGCTGGCGTACACCGCCGTCGACCTGGCGGGGATCGCCCGTCTAACCTACCCGAGTAGCGTAAGGATCATATCGCTGCCCAGCATGGCGCGTCTAAAGAAGGAGCACATCCTGTACGCCTTCGCCCACGGAGCGGACGGCGTCATGATGCTGGAAGCCCCGGAGCACGAGGGACCATACGGATATGCACACGTGATTAGCGAGGAGCGGATAGACGAGTACCGGTGGGAGGTCGAGGACGACGACGTGGACAGCAGCAGGATATGGTTCAGCAGAGCATACGTTCCGGACTGGCGTAAACTTGAGCGCGTTTTCAAGACGTTCCACGACATCGTTGATGGTGAAGGCCCCCTCGAAGATGATGTCCGCGATGCGCTTCTCGAGGAGTACAGTTAACCAACTTTTTTAACAACGTTTCAATCCATGATTATAGCTTAAATAGTTAGTAGGGGTCATTTCTTCACGATTCGATTTGAGTGTCGACACAGAGGAACTTCTTAAAAAAGCGTCTAAGTGGAAGGAGATTGCCCCAGACTACCATGCCTTCTACCGAGGGAAGGTGGAGGTCATGCCCAAATGTACCATACGGAGCCTCCAGGACTTCAACATATGGTACACGCCTGGTGTAGCCGAGGCCTGTCTCCAGATTGAGAAAGATAAGGAGAAGGCGTATGAGCTGACCAGCAAGTGGAACTACGTCGCCGTCGTCAGCGACGGGACACGTGTGCTTGGGCTTGGTGACATCGGCGGCCAAGCCGGCTTGCCGGTTATGGAGGGCAAGGCCCTTATATTCAAGTACCTGGGGGGAGTGGACGCGTTCCCTATCTGCCTGTCCACCAAGGACCCTGACGAAATCATTCAGGCCGTAAAGTGGATAGAGCCAAGCTTCGGAGGAATCAACCTCGAGGACTTCTCAAAACCAAAGTGTTTCTACATCCTCGAGAAGCTCAGGGCCGAGATGCCTATACCTGTCTGGCACGACGACCAGCAGGGCACGGCCGCCGTCATCCTTGCGGGAACCATCAACGCCCTCAAGTTCGTCGGCAAGAAGATGTCTGAGGCGAAGTTTACCATAGTTGGTACTGGTTCAGCTAACACGAGGACGTATTACGTGTTGAAGGCAGCGGGAGTCAACCCAAAGAACATCATCCTAGTTGACAGCAAGGGCACATTAGGAACCTACAGAGACGACATAAAAGACACCTACAAGTGGCCCATCGCTGAGGAGACGAACCCCGACAACGTCGAAGGAAGCATCAAGGAGGCGGCAGAGGGAAGCGATATAATGATCGCAGCCTCCAAGCCGGGTCCAGGGACGATAAAGAAAGCTGATGTCGAGGTGATGGCCACTGACTCTATAGTGTTCGCGTGCGCTAACCCGGTGCCCGAGATATGGCCTTGGGAGGCCGAGGAAGCCGGAGCCAAGGTAATCGCAACAGGGCGCAGTGACTTCCCTAACCAGGTTAACAACAGCCTTGTCTTCCCCGCGATATTCAGAGGGGCTCTGGATGTACGCGCCAAGACTATCACAGACGAGATGTGTATCGCTAGCGCCACGGCGCTCGCTAAGCACGCGGAGGACAAGGGGCTCACGAAGGACTACATCATCCCGGCGATGAGCGAGTGGGAGATCTACCCGCTCCAAGCGATGGAGACCGGTCTGAAGGCTATTGAGCAGGGCGTCGCCCGTAAGAAGCTGAGTAAGGCGGAGATATACGAAAGAGCGGAGTCCATCATAAAGCGTACGCAGGACGTCGTCAAGGCTCTCATGCAGCAGGGCTTCATAGACGCTCCCCCACCTGAATAGCGGCGTCTTTTTTCCTTCTCTTTGCTTTGTATCTGACCTGTAGCAGGTCAGATCTGTTTTTTTCTGGTTTTCAGCAGGGGAGATTGATTCTGGCCTGGTCTCGCTGCACACAAATAAGTTTTTAACGACCAGTCGTGCGTACTATTCACAGTCGAATGAATAGTATAGCGTCTGGTTGATGGAGGGAAATAGCGCGCCGTATTGTACCGAGTGTGGGGGGAAGCTTAAGTGGGACGCTAAGCTCCGCCACTATAGCTGCCAGAGCTGTGGGTTGACTTACACGGAGGCGGAGCTCTCCCGCGCATTGGAGAAGCTCTACGACAGGGATGACGACGAGGATGAGAAGCGGAAGCAGCGTAACCAGGACTACCTTGACTGGTGGACGAGCTCGAAGAAGAAAAAGTAAAAAGTTTCTAAATAGAATAATTACTATAAATATCTCTGAATAATTAGTATATTCTAAATTGTTTAAAGTTTAATACTCCCGACGGATACTATTCTACTAGATATAATCCGTTTGGTGATGTTATGGTATTTCCCGTCGAATCCGAGGACCGTACGATGCGGAACCTCCTCATGCTCTGCCATGACGACGCGAGGCTCGTCGTCGAGGGCTTCAGAAAGATCCTGTCCATAACAGACAAGTTCATGAAGAACGAGGGAACCCCCGACGGAGTGGAGGAGGAGATACAGAAGATCCTTGACGATTCCAGCGAGATCAAGAACGCACTGATCAAGGAGCTCCATGAAATCGGAGGCGTGTTGGTGAGCCGAGACGACTTCTTCAGGCTTATCAGCGCAATGGGAGACATCATGGACCAGACCAAAGGAATAAGCGCACGTTTCATAGCGATACAGAGACACGGGTACAGCGTGCCTGAGGATGTGGCCCAGGGCCTCAACGGTCTCTCAGACATGGCGTTCGACTCCATGATAAAGCTCCGTGAGGCTATGATGAGCCTAGGCTTCAACAGCGAGAAGGCTGTCGGTTTCACCAAGGAAATAGACGAGCTGGAGAAGGTTTTCGATGAAGCCTATTTCAAGGTCGAGATGACCGTCATAACAAGCGACATGGAGCTACCGGCCGTACTCATAATGAAGGACGCAATCACGCTCATGGAGAACACGGTCGACACGGTCCGCGCCGCCTCAGACCTGATAAGAATCATAGCGCTCTAAAATGACTCCTAAGCCTGTACCTGTTCAGCTTCTCGAGGATAACCGCCTCATAGTGTGGGATCATAGACAGGGTAACATGCTGTACGAAGACGGTTTCTACGGTAAGCCCCTGGGGATCGCGAAGCCAAAAGAAGTGTTCACGCAGCCACTTGTGCTAGACGCTGTCGAGGGACTCTACCTTCTGCACAAAAAGAAGGTCACCGTGAACGACATCCATGGATCTGAAATAACATTTACCCACCTCATGGACAGGCTTACACGAGAGATCGAGGGATTCGAGGCGAAGTATAGAGTATACGGGGAACTCAGAGAGAAAGGCTACGTCGTCACCCCCGGGATAAAGTATGGCTGCGACTTCGCCGTCTATGAACACGGGCCCGGCTTAGATCACGCCCCATACGTCATGCAGATACATGGGTCAGAGGAGCGTCTGGACGCGGCGGAGATAGTGAAGTCCGGGCGGCTCGCCG
>DAOVEE010000072.1 GCA_030669135.1 Candidatus Bathyarchaeota archaeon
GTCGGGTCCGCACCTCGTGTTTCTGATGCTCTACTCCAGAGGCTTGATCCCTCTCTCTGTCCTCATCGTGAGCACCCTTTCACAGGACGGCCACGGGTTACTCCCCCTGCTCTCACTCCATAAAAGACACGGCGTATGTACAGCTATTCACCACCGGTTTCTCCTTGGTTGTGGGTGTCCTGCTCTATTTTCTCGGTTTCTAGGTTACTATGAACCCTCCCTAGTCTACATAATCACCTCCATCTCCGTGCCCATGCCGTCGCCCCTCGGCGTCTGGCATATGGGCAACCTCGTCAGCTTCCTAGCCGCCATCCTATGCGGCCCCAACATAGGAGCCTTCGTCTGCGGCGTCGGCGCCGGCCTCTTCGACCTCTGGAACCCTCTCTGGGGAAGCAGGTTCATCATCTACTTCCCCGGAACCATACTGATCAGGGGCAGCATGGGCTACCTCATAGGCAGGATAGCCTACGGCCGGACGGACTACGTCAAGTACTCGGTGGCCGCCGTGCTCTTCGGCCACGTCTGGAAGAACGTAGGCTACTTCGTATACGACTACATGCTCTACGGCGCCGCCGCGTTCCTGGACCTCACCACCCTCTCCGCCAAGAGCGTCTTCGAGGTCATCCTCACCCTAGTCATCCTCGCCGCGGTAAGGAAAAAAATGGGTGTCACCTATCTCATAGAGGAACATCGATGAAGGTAATAGACGCGCATACCCACCTAGGCGACTTCCCCGTCTTCGGGGCGTCCATAGACCTAGAGGGGCTCCTCGGCCTCATGAACCGGTACAGCATAGAGAAGGCCGTCGTGTCCGCCCTCCCCAACACCCTGACCCGTGAAGCCATAGAGAAACATCCGAACAAGTTCGCCGGGCTCGTGCGGGTGAACCCCCATGAAGCCGACGCGGCCGCCCAGGCAGAGGAGGCCATCACTAAGTGGGGCTTCAAGGGAGTCAAGCTCAACCCCCTGTTCAACAACTTCCTGCCCGACAGCCTCGTGGTCGACCCCGTCATGGAGGTGGCCGCCAGGCACAGGGTCCCCGTGCTGATACACAGCGGCCACCCGCCGTGGAGCCTCCCGTGGAGCTTCGAGCGCCTCGCAGACCGTCACCCAGACGTCACCATCGTGATGGCCCACATGGGCCACGGCCACATAGTCTACATAAACGGCGCCCTGGACGTCGCGGAGGACCACCCGAACATCGCGGTGGACACCGCCGGGATGACCATGCACACAAAGATCAGGGAGGCCGTGGAGCGCCTCGGCGAGCACCGCGTCATGTACGGCAGCGACACGCCCCTGGGGCACCCCGCCTGGGAGATACCCAAGGTCCAGGTCTCGGGCCTAGACGAGAAGCAGCTACACAAGGTGCTCTACGAGAACGCCAAGACCATATACAACATGTGAGAAACCATCCCACCCAGAAAAGGAGACCTTGAGCCAGCCAACACGAAAGAAGAGTAAGTGGCCAGGATTTCGAGTCTAGGAGAAGAATACGGGAGCCTCGTTAATATCAGATCAACATCAGGATCTGATCATAACCAGTAACGAGACCAAGGGTCTGAGAAACCTGATATCCCCGTCGCCACAGTCTATATGGATTCACGTTGAAGCGAAACTTCGTCAACCCGTTCAAGGCGCGGGGTAAATGGTATAAGGGCAACGTCCACGCCCACACCACCGTGTCCGACGGCACGAGAACCCCGGAGACCCTCGTCGACATATACAGGGAGGCTGGGTACGACTTCCTCTCCATAACGGACCACAGCATAGTAGCCGACACAACCGGTCTGGGGGGCAGCGGCTTCCTCCTCATACCCGGCGAGGAGATCTGTATAGGCAGGTCCCACGCGGGCACCCTGTACCACATCGTCGCGCTGGGCGTAGAGGAGACGCTGCCGTTCACCGACTTCGACAGGGAGCTTGACCCCCAGCTGGTGGTCGACCACATCAACGAGGTGGGCGGCATCCCTATCCTCGCCCACCCCTACTGGTCCGGCCTCAGCCACCGCGACATGATAGCCCTGGAGAGGTACCACGGCGTCGAGATCTACAACACAAGCTGCGACTACGAGCGGAACACAGGCCTCAGCGCAGCCCACATCGACGGCATAATAGTGGCGGGCAGACGGCCGTGGATATACGCGGTCGATGACCACCACGGCGCTGACAGGCCCAACCTGCCTCTGGACGCCTGCGGCGCATGGATCAATGTAAAGGCGCCTTCACTTGACGTCAAGTCCATCATGGAGAGCATGCGGGGCGGCCTCTTCTACAGCAGCACGGGGCCCGAGATCAAGAGCATAGGGATCGACGGCGACGGAGTCATCAGCGTCGAGTGCAGCCCCGTGAAGACCATCTCCTTCGTCTCCACCCCGTCGCTGGGAATGAAGTTCTACGCCGAGGACACGCCGCTCACACACGCATCCTACCCGGGGAGGCCTGGAGAGACCTACGTCAGGGTGGAGGTCACCGACATCATGGGAAGGACCGCGTGGTCCAACCCCATATACAACGAGACCTGAGACACGGCGGCGAGTGAATCACAGGATGGGCAGGCGCGCGAGGGTCAACCAGCGAAGTACTCGTATACCGCCCTGCTGACCTGGGCGATGGTCTCCTCAGCCTCGTAGACGTCCTCGGCGCCCATGGTGAAGCAGCTGATCACGTAGCGTTCACCCGTCTCCTTCACCGTGACGACGGCGACGTCGTTCCTTATCCCGGGCAGAGACCCCGTCTTCCTCTGAAGCAACAGCTTCTTCGCGGGCAGGTACTTGGGTATCCTGTACTGCCCCGTCTGGCACTTGCCCATTATGGTCAGTATCTCGTCGCAGCTCTCCCTGCCCGCCGCCTCGCCGTCCACTAGCATCTCCAGGAGCCTGTTCATCTCGTTGGGGGTGGTGACATCGTTGTCCTCGACGCCGAGGCTCCAGCTGCCGCCGTAGTCCCTCGCCTCGGACACCTCCCGGAAGAGCCCGATGGTCATCTTCTCCAGGGGCAGGTCGTTGACGCCGACCAGGTCGAAGAGTATCTCCCTGCAGTACCTGATGACACGCGTCCTGTGGAGGCCCAGCTCGTCGAGCGTGGCGTTGACGTTGTCGAAGCCCACCCTGCCGGCGACGAGGTCGGTGGCTGTGTTGTCGCTCACCATCATCATGAGGCTCAGCAGGTCCCTGAGGCTGACGCTCAGGCCCTCGGACAGCTCCTTGAGTACGCCGGACCCGGGCACCTTGTCCCGCTCCGTGAGGAACACCTGCTGGTCGGGGCTCAGGGCGCACCGCTCCGCCTGCCTGTAGAACTCGACCAGCACGGGGACCTTGAAGACGCTGGCCGTCGGGAACAGCCTGTCGCCGTTCAGGTTAGCCGACTCGCCGGTGCCGAGATGCTTGACCGAAACCCCCAGGACCCCCTTGAACCCATCGGCGGGCCCCTTCAACACGTCATCTAGAGTCATGTGTATATCTGGGTCTTCTACAGCCAAAAAACCTTGGCAGGGTTTTTCAAGCTAGACGGCTCATACATGGTCGATGGCTATGTCTGAGGAACCCGTGTACGAGGCGGAGGTTGTGAGCATACTGAAGAGCTGCAGCGCAGGCCACGAGGTGGGCGACAAGTTCCTGATAAACACCCATAAGACGGGCGGCATCTGCGGGTACTGCTACCACGACCTTTTCCCCACGTTGATTAACATGTGCTACGGCGGCCAGATACCGTGGATGGACAACCAGGAGTTCAAGTACGAGTGCCCAGACCGGTACAACCTGGTCACGTTCAAGGTCACCAAGAAGAAGTGACCCTTTTTCCCTTTTGCATCCACGGTTCCTCTTTTTTGTTGGGTTGGTTGACACCGTCCATCAGTTTTCGCTACAGGCGTCTGTAGCATTACAACAAAGTTTATTAACAGTGACGTATTCCCCTCATAAAATTCTTGGGTGAGGTTTATGGGGGTGCCGCAGCAGGAAAACCGAGGCATGTTCTGGTTCGTCCAGGGAAACGTCAAGATACTGATGATCTGCAGGGTGCTCTGGTCCGCAAGCACAAGCATCGTCTACCCATTCTTCAGCCTATACATACTGGCGCTGGGAGGAACCGCCACAGAGGTAGGACTAATCAACGCCTTAGGCATCATAGCCGGCATGATCCTCTACCCCGTCGGCGGCTACATCGCGGACAAGGCGGGGCGCGTCAAGCTCATCGCGTACAGCACCTTCCTCTACACCTTCGCCCACCTCTTCTTCGTCGTCGCCAACGACTGGAGGATGATAGCGCTGGGGCAGTTCATGAGCCAGCTGCTGCTCTTCTACATGCCCGCCATGAACGCCCTGGAGGCTGACAGCCTGCCCCCCGGGGTACGGGGCAGGGGCTTCGCCATGATGATGGCCGTCCCAGGGGCCGTCAGGGTCGTGGCGCCGGTCGTGGGTGGCTACGTCATAGAGTGGTTCCAGACCAGCAGCGGCTTGACGAGCGACCAGGCCATCGTGAAGGCCGTCAGGATATGCTGGACCGTGGCCTTCGTCACGGGGCTGTTCGTTGCTTGGCTCAGGCTCCGCTACCTGAAGGAGACGGTCTCAGAGGACGAAGGTGGGGAGAGGTTCAGCTTCAGGCATATTCCAAAGATGATCGTCCCGGCGTACAGGAGCATCATGGATAGCATAAAGTGGATGACGCCGAGCCTCAGGGTCATCGTGGCCATTGAGATGTTCGCCAGCTTCTTCATCGCCATGAGCGCCCCCTTCTACGTGGTCTACGCCAGGCAGGTCATAGGGCTCGTGGAGAGCCAGTGGGGGCTCATCATGTTCATCAGCGGCCTCGTGGGCATCTTGGCGGCGTTCCCCCTCGGCTCCGCCACGGACAGGGTGGGTCCGAGGAAGATGATCCTCGTCGGTATCTTCGCGGCCCCGATAATCGTTTTCGGCTACCAGTACGCCGGCGGCTTCATTGGCGTCGCCGCGATCCTGGTTGGTCTCAGCCTCTGCAACAGCATTATGATGCCGGCGTTCAGCACCATAATAGCCAACATCATACCGAGGAGCCGGAGGGGTCGCCTCTACAGCCTCATCGGCGAGCGCGGCATAACGGTCAGCTTCGGCAACTTCTGGGGCGGAGGCTTCCTGCTGTTCCCGCCGGCGGCCGTCGGCGCCTACGTGGGCGGCTGGGTGTACAAGATGGACCCCAACCTGCCGTGGATCATCACGGGAGCCGCGCTGCTGGTCTGCGCCGCGCTGGTCTACCTGTTCGTCCACGAGCCTGAGGAGGCTCAGGTCTAGCTTGGATGGAAAGTTCTTTCAGACTCTTCCATCTATTGACCCAGTGAATACCTTGACTGGAGTCGCATCACCGGGGAAGATCCTTGAGGCAGACCTGACCACCGGGGAACTCGCCGAGAGACCCATCCCCCAGGAGACCTGGGAGAGGTTCCTGGGAGGGCTCGGACTGAACGCGTGGCTGCTGTACCTGCACACGGGCCCAGAGACGGACCCTCTAGGACCCGAGAACGTTGTGCTCATCTCACCCGGTTTGCTGACGGGTACCGAGGCGCCGACGAGCCCAAGGGTGGAGGTTACCACCAAGTCGCCCCTCACCGGCCTCATCGGCACCGGCAACTCTGGAGGCTACTGGGGGCCCCGGCTCAAGAAGGCGGGCATCGACTCGTTAATGGTCAGGGGAGCATCGGAGAAGCCGGCCTACCTGGTCATAGACGAGGGCGACGCATACCTACGCGACGCAGGCGACCTCTGGGGTCTGGACACCTACGAGACCACCGACGAGCTGAAGCGCAGACACGGCGAGGAGTTCAGCGTCATGACCATCGGCCCCGCCGGCGAGAACCAGGTCAGGTTCGCCGCCCCGGTCTTCGACAAGCAGCACATGCCGGGCCGATGCCACGCCGGCGCCGTCCTGGGCAGCAAGAAGCTGAAAGTTGTGGCGGTCAAGGGCTCTCAGCCGGTCGAGGTGTATGACCCTGAGGCGTTCGACGCGGCGGTGGCCGAGTGCGAGAAACGGATAAGGAGCTACCCTGCGTGGAAGGCGAGGGCCAAGGCAGGCTCCATGGGCACCATCGGCGTCACAGAGGAGGGCGTGGACTACGACGAGATAGTGGGTCCATACCTGAGGCGAGGCGAGCCAGGCGTCTACTGCCCCTGCATGATGGAGACATACTACGGCTGCAGCCTCCTGGCGAACGTCACCGACGGCCCATACGCGGGCGTGGACGTCGCCTGCGCCGGCCTCACCCTGTACTCGGGCGCCGCTTCCCAATACGGGATAGGCCTGCCGGCCACGTTCTACGTGAACGAGCTCTGCCAGAGGTACGGCATGGACATGTTCGGCTCCTTCTTCTACGCCTACGAGCTCTACATGAGAGGCATAATCTCGGAGGAGACCATGGGCTTGAGGCTCGAACTGGGCGACGAGAAGGCTCTCATGGATCTTCTCAGGATGATCGCGTACAGGGAGGGCTTCGGCGACGTGCTCGCGGAGGGCGGCCGAGATGATAGGTGGCGACGCGTCTAGGCATGTCCCAACCGTGAAGGGGCTGGAGCTGATGCGGCTGGACCCCCGGGCCGCTTGGAAGGGCAACGTGTTCACCTCCATGAGCATACTCACCAACCCGCGCGGCGGCGACGACCTCAAGGGCACACACGGCGTATCCAACTACCCGGGAGTCTCCAGCTGGGGCAGGAAGCTTGGCATCGGCGAGGACGAGTACAGCCGATGGCTCCTGGAATGGCTCGATATGCCGGGGGGCTTCAAGGAACGTGTGTTCGGGGACCCGCCGGACATATGCAGCCCCGACGAGCTGCTTATGACGTACTGGTACAACCATCTCACCAGCGCCTACAACAGCCTGGGGCTCTGCATGTTCTCGTCCAGCGTCGCCGACGCCTTGGGCCCCAGCTACCAGGCCAAGCTGTACTCCGCCGCCGCGGGCGTCGAGGCGTCCGCCGCAGACATCATGGAGACGGGGGAGAGGGTGTTCAACCTTATGAGGATGTACATCATCAGGGAGGGCTTGAGGAGGGCTGATGACCACTGGCCCGAATCGTTCTATACGGAGCCGTCCCCCGCCAGCGCGGAGACGGGGCCACCATTTGACAAGGAGACTTTCGACGAGACGTTGACCCGCTACTATCGGCTCAGGGGCTGGGACCCGGAGACTGGGGTCCCCACGGAGGAGACGCTTAAACGCCTCGGGCTAGACGAGATAGCCAGCGACATACCCTCTCCGTGACTGCCTTCCAATACATTCTAACCATCATCGAACATTCATGCGTCAGGGGACCGCGTTTTTAATCTTATAAACCCTTTAGAACATGATTCAGCCATGAAGCCACTCGTTTTGATCAGCCCGGGGACCCTCAACGTGCCCGAGGACGTGTCGGGCACCCTTAAGGACATGGCGGAGGTGGTGTACCTCAAAGGCGATCTGGATGAACACGTCGCCGAGGCCTCCGCTCTCCTCGTCGGCGGGGAGCGTATAGACGCCGAGTTCTTGGCGAAGGCGCCCAAGCTGGGCGTCGCAGCTAGGTTCGGCGTCGGCTACGACAACGTGGATGTGGAAGCCTGCACCGCAAAGAAAGTGTATGCGACCCACACGCCGGACGTGCTGTCGGGCGGCGTCGCGGACCATACCTGGGCCCTGATACTGGGGTTCATGAGGAGGATACCTGAGGCCGACGCCTACGCCAGGACGGCGTGGGCTAAGAGGGAGAGGAGGCTGCCCTTCGGCTGGGACATGGAGGGCAAGGTCCTCGGGATACTAGGTCTGGGCCGCATCGGCTCAGAGGTCCTCAAGCGCAGCCAGGGCTTCGACGTCGAGACCGTATACCACGACTTGGTTGAGAAACCGAGCCTCGAGGAGAGGTACGGCGTGAAGCGGGTCGACTTCGATACGCTGCTGAGCACCAGCGACATACTCACGGTCCACGTCCCCCTGACGCCGTTGACGCGGGGAATGATAGGGGCTGAGGAGCTCGGTAAGATGAAGTCCTCGGCCGTGTTGGTGAACACGTCCAGGGGGCCGGTCATCGACGAGAAGGCCCTCACCGAGGCTCTAAAGAGCAGGCAGATACGGGGGGCGGCTCTGGACGTCTTCGAGGAGGAGCCCACGCCTCTAGATAACCCGTTGCTGGAGCTGGACAACGTGGTGGTGACGCCGCACTTCGCCTCAGCCACCTGGGAGACCAGGAGGAAGATGGCTGAGACGGCCGTCGCCAACATCAGGGCGTGCCTGGAGGGAAGGCGGCCGCCGAACCTGGTGCCCGAGCAGCGGGACGCCGTGTTCTAGCACCATCTTTTAAATCCACCCACACCCATTTTCCGTGGACTCGATGGACGTATGGGTTAACATCCCGGTGATGCTCGCCTGCTATGGCTACGTAATCATACTCATCTTCGTGGCGGGGAGGCTGAGAACCCACCCCGCCGTCCCCGGGGGAGTCAGCAGGAAGTTCCTGCACGCCATGATAGGAAACCTGCCCCTAGTCATGCCCTGCTTTACAGAAAGCCTGTTCCCGTTCCTCGTGGCCAGCCCCTTCGTAGCGGTGACGTATCTCGTCTCCCCCTACTCGCCTTGGCCCGGCTTCGCCGAGAGGATGAGGGGCCTCAGCGACCTCACCGAGGAGGG